>JAGCZE010000393.1 GCA_017960415.1 Lachnospiraceae bacterium | reverse complement strand
GCAACCGCTTCTCCACCACTCTTCAACATCGGACGCAGCGTATTGATAAACCTGTCCGGGTTTTCCCTCCAGGTTTGCGAAATAAAGCAATAGCAGTTAAAATCGGATTTGCTGCCAAATTGCGCGATGAAATTCTCAAACCTGCCGCCGAGTTCCGGATACTGGGCACAGATTTCCTTGTAATCAGCTGTCATAACTGTCTCAGCCAGGGAATGCGCTGATTTGGACAGCCCTGTGTTTTGTTGTATATACTCACACAATCCCTTCATCTCGCGCTTCATATCTGCCGTGACATAGCTCAGTCCTTCAAGAACGTCATAAGAGTTCAGGTCCTTATCGATCTTTTTAAGCACCTTTGTTACCTTCATGCTCTCTATGGCATTCGGAAACAGTGCATACAGGAATCTGTCATATGCGGTCCTTCCGATCAGATCACGCATTCTTTTAAGAGCCTGTCCGACAGCTTTTACGTCGCCCGGGTCCAATCTCTTTTCTTTTTCAAATTCCGCGCTGCAATCTGCCAGCGATTCATCCGCCGCACTGATATTGTGATCGATATCCGCGATAAGCTTTAAGTATTTAGGAATCGCAAATACATTTTTGTTCAGCCTGACCTTATTGGAGGACTGATACGAAATGCCATCCTTATCTATCGGGTACATGCCGCCCTTAAAATCTATCCCGATCTGATCGAACAGTACCTTTTTCTGCTCCCCCACAAACCCTCCGAAATCATGATCGAGCGGATAGTACGGCGTGGGCGTCTTTTCAAGATTAAACAGTACGCTTTCCCGCAGTGCTCCCTTAGCGGGCTTTACCTTCGGATATCCTTCAAAGTCCTTATCGGTATATACTTTCGCAGCATTTTCTTTGATCGTTGTTATGCTTCTGGCCTGTAAAATATAAATATTACCGTCCTTTATAGCCCATTCGATATCCATCGGGTGACCGTAATGTTCTTCTATTTTTATTCCTTTCCGTACCAACGTGCCAACCTGGGCGTCGGTAACACATCTGCGCTTTCTCCGCTCTTCGGAAACTGCAATACGTACCGTTCCTTTGCCTTCCGGGTTGTATATGATCTCCTCTTCCTTTGATCCGGTAATCGTCTTCAAGATTTCGCCCGATCTTCCGCAAATGAATTCATCAGGACTGACGATACCCGACACAACAGCTTCTCCGAGACCGTAAGACGCATTTATATGTATGTTTTCTCTGTCACCGGCAGGATCTGATGTAAACATAACTCCGGACATATCGCTTTCGATCATCTTCTGAATGACCACAGCCAGAGAAACTTTCTGCTTATCATAGCCCGAGTTCTTCCTGTAGCTGACGGCCCTGTCGCCCCATAGTGAAGCATAGCACTCCTTGACCTTTTGCAGGAGTTCTTCAATACCTGTCACGTTCAGGTATGTTTCCTGCTGCCCAGCAAAGCTCGCATCCTCAAGATCCTCTGCGGTAGCGGAAGATCTGACGGCTACTCGCGAGCTTTCACCGAGGCCGGCATAATATTCTCTTATCTCCTGCTCAATTTCGGATGGGATACCTGCCTGCAATATGGCCTTTCTAATAAGTGATGCCTTTACAAATACGAGTGGATCAATTCCATTAGCCTCCATGAAACTGTCATACGCCTCAGCCGTAAGCACCGCTCCGGGCGGAACCGGAATACCTGCCTGCGTCATTTCTCCAAGGTTCGCACCTTTTCCTCCGGCTATGGTAATGTCATTCTTCCCGATTTCATTAAACAATCTTAAGTATTTCATCTTCATTCCTCTTTTCTTCGCAAAGATATTTCTTCCATGCATAACTTCCTATAATGATCGAATAGATCAGCGATAAGCCGCTGGCAATGGGTTTGGACAGTATTATTCCGTCTAATTTCCATAAATATGAGCAGACAAGGAGCACAGGTATGAAAACCGTCCCGTTTTCGGCAATCGTCACGCTTGTTGCAAGCCCAAACCTGCCGATATTCTGCAGCATCATCCCCGACAGGATATAATAGCCCATAAACGGCAATATCACACATTGGACCTTAAGCATTTTCGAAGCCGTTTCTATAACATCCTGCTGATTTGCGAAAGCCCCTGTCAGTTTATCCGCAAATATCAGAAGGATCGGCGTCGCAGCAGCAAGAAATACCGTCACGGTTATCCATGTCAGCTTAAATGCCTTCCTTACCCTGTCACGCTTTCCCGCTCCGTAATTGATCGCACATACGGGCTGGAAGCCCTGACCGAAACCGATCACGAGCGCATAGGCAATATATGCGACTCTCTGGGATATCGTAACCGCCGCTATAGCAGATACCCCGTATATACCTGCGGTATTGTTCAGGACTACCGACGAAATGCTTGTAATGCCCTGTCTGCAGAAATTCGGAGCGCCGCCTGCCAATATCTCTTTGACATGATATATATCCGGCTTGAAATATCCTGCCCTTATCGCAACATTCCCGTTCCGGCCGGTCTGCTTATAGAGCATCACACATCCTGCGGCCTGTCCGATAAGGCTCGCATAAGCAGCTCCTGCCACTCCCATGTTGAATTTGAGTATGAATATCGGATCCAGCACCATATTTATGACCATTCCGACCAGCAGACCGATCATGCTGCTCTTCGCAGCTCCGGAAAGCCTCAGCTGATTGTAGATGACATTTGAGAACAGCATAAAAGGTACTGTACAGATCGTGATCTTTAGATAACTTTCAGTCGCTGCGGCGAGTTCTGCCGAAGTTGTGCCTCCGAGAATCTCTATCAAAGGTTTTATAAATATGAATCCGGATGCCAGGATCAGTATTCCTGTGATGATCGCAACAGATACGCCTATTGCAGCCATCCGCTCCGCCTCTTTATAATCCTTTTTACCGAACATCCTTGATATATAATTGCCCGACCCGTAACCGAACCAGAAGCCTATGGCCTGTATGACCGATACAAAAGCAAACACAACTCCCACGCTGGCAGTATATGTTTCATTATCAAGCTTTCCTACCCAGAAGGTGTCAGTCATGTTATAGACGGTAGCCACCATCATGCCGATCATCGAAGGGACCGCCATTTTTACGATCAGCGGATATAGATTGGAAGTGGTCAGCCGCCTTATTCGTTCTTCTCTTTTTTCTTCTTCACTCATAAATGTATCCTCTACAGACACTTCTTTTATTTCCTGATATCTTTCATCGTATTTCCTTATGTGTTTTTATAAACACTTTCTGTCTGCAAATACTACTCTGCTCTATACCGGTAAAGCTGATTATGTTTTTTCTGCCTTGAAAAACCTGTCTACCTGAGCCTCGCAGAATGTTCTGTAGATAGCCTCAAAATAATCTTTATCTATCATATGTGAGTTGGAAAACAGTATTCCTGCGGCCGATCCGGCATTCAACAGTCCTCTGCTGTCACACTCGATCGTAAACCCAAGTTCTTCCCAGTAAGCGATCATCTTTGACAGAAATTCAAGATACGTGTCACCTATTCTGTCTTCGCCACTCTTCGAAATTCTGTCCCAAAAAGCAAGCGTTGCACCGTCATCATTGTTAAATGCTTTATTTTCCTTTAGATGCATGCCCTCTTTGTAAAACAGATCGATAAGGAATCCTCTGGGATCCGAAGCGGTCTTTTTCCGGTTTTCATACATAAGGTCAGTCTTCTCCCTGACCCTCAGCAGCATCAGGTCCAGCACGAACTCATCTTTATCCCTGTAAAATGTGTAAAAACCGCCCTGTGCGATCCCGGCCTGCTTTGTCACATCTCTTATCGCAATATCCTTTATTCCGGTCTCCGCCAGTACTTTCAGTCC
Source organism: Lachnospiraceae bacterium (assembly GCA_017960415.1). The sequence continues at coordinate 5,734 of JAGCZE010000393.1, read as the reverse complement.
GGCCCGCCTCAGTTTTTCTCTTATTTCCTCACGTTCCCTGTCTGTAAAAGGTTTTCCCATGTTATACTCCAATCATTTCCGCTTTAGTGAATGAATTAAAAATATATCATATTAGCTATGAACATTTTATATATTTGTTCATAGCTTTGTCAAGAAAAAATCTCATCCATTAAAAGCTATCTCTTTAATGTCAAGATTTCTTCTTTATATCTCTAGTTACAGCAAACTTAAGCCGGACTTTTATCCCAGAGCAACATCCAGCGCCATCATCAAACTGAATCCCACCGCAAATGAAACAACACCGATATTTGAATGCTCTCCTGCGGACATTTCGGGTATAAGCTCTTCCACAACAACATACAGCATAGCACCTGCCGCAAAGGAAAGAAAGTAAGGCATTGCCGGCACAACAAGTCCTGCCAGAATAACCGTCAGTCCTCCGAAAATCGGCTCTACCGCTCCCGATAGTACACCCAAAATAAAAGATTTTGGGTTGCTTTTTCCTTCTGAATACAGCGGCATCGAAATGATCGCACCTTCCGGGAAATTTTGTATCGCGATTCCGAGTGCAAGAGCCAATGCTCCGCCGGCGGTGATCAACCCCGAACCGTTCACCAGTCCGGCATACACAGCACCAACAGCCATTCCCTCCGGAATATTATGCAGCGTAACGGCAAGTACCAGCATGACGGTACGGGTAAATTTACTTTTAGGTCCCTCGACCTGATCTGTGCCAACATGCAAATGAGGAATAATATGGTCCAGCAAAAGCAGGAACAGTATTCCCATCCAAAATCCTATGAATGCCGGGAGAAAAGCAAATCTTCCCTTGTCAGCCGACTGATCTATTGCAGGCACGATCAGGCTCCAAATCGAAGCGGCGACCATCACTCCGGCTGCAAATCCGGTCAAAGCCCGTTGGATACCGATCTTCAAATCTTTTTTAAGGAAAAAGACGCAAGCTGCTCCGACCGCAGTTCCGATAAACGGTATTAAAAGTCCGATTACAACAGTTTTCAATTATTATCACCCGTCTTTCCTGTCAGACAAACGAATGAGAGATGTCCCCTTACTTCTTCGCGATCACCGTAATCCATGGCTTAGACTGATGGTGGTCGGATTTAACCTTCGAAAATCCGGCAGCTTTTAATGCTGCCTCAATTTCTTCGGGTGTGTGGCATTTCATGCCTTCAATGATCTTCTCGAATTTGAGGCTTGCTTCATCGGTTCCGTCGGATTCGTTTACGATCATGAAAATCCCACCCGGCTTCAGAACTTTGGCAACCTGGGCAAAACACTTTTCAAGTCCCGGCCAGAAATAGATCGTTTCAAATGCGGTGGCCAGATCATACTTCTCTTCGGGTAATGCCAAAGCCGATACATCCCCCTGCTGCACTGTGCATCGTCCGTTTTTGATAGCCTCAGAATTGTAAGCTGTAGCTTTTCCCACGGAAACCTCAGAATAATCGATTGCCGTGACTTTCGCTGCCGGATACTTTTTCAGCAGTTCACCGGCATTTCTTCCGCCGCCGCACCCGATCTCGACAATCTCTTCAGGCTCGATATTCTTCAGATGAGACATGCCCCAATCAGCCATCTGAGCATGTCCGCCGTTCATTCCGTTCACCATCATCTTTCCGAGAAATCCCTCGGGTTTTCTGGTCTGGCTGACGAATTTCTTAAATAAACCCATTTGTTACCTCTTCTCATCACATATTTTCACAGCTTTTCCCATCACGTAAACCTCATCTTTCAAAACAGTCCCAGAAACTTCTTCGTATAAGGTTCCGATCTCATTGATAATACGGTATACCCCGTCTCACCGATAGCTGCCCTGAGCTTATTTTCATCCGGTGCACTTTCTGAAACAAAGCAGCTTTCGCCCTTTGTATGGGAGCTCTTCAGTTTTTGTACATCCGGGATCAATTTTCTGATTACGTCGTTAATATGTGCTTCGCACATCCCGCACATCATTCCGTCTATTTTCAATACTGTCCTTACCATGGAAATTCTTCACCTCTTTTTATATCCTGTGATCATAGTGATCAAAAAACAGATGATTATAGCGTTTTTTCAGGCAGCAATCTTGTCATACTGTTAAGTCCTAAAGCAACGGTCGAACCGTTATGCATCATAGCCGAAGTCGCCGGAGGAAGTACGCCTGCAACCCCCAATATGATCAGACCGGTGTTGAAACCCACGATTGTCCTGTAATTGAAGCGTATACGTTTCATCAAAAGAGTACTTAAATCCCTTAGCGCAACGATACTGTTTAGATCATCCGAATTGATCGTCACATCCGCTATCTGCCTTGCTATTTCGGCACCTTCGCTGATAGCGATACCGACATCCGCCGCAGAAAGTGCCGGCGAATCATTAATCCCGTCTCCGATCATGATCACGCGTCTTCCCTCTGCCTTTGCCTTTTCAACATACCCGGCTTTATCTTCGGGAAGGACTTCGGAATAATATTCATCAATGCCTGCCTTTTGGGCTATTGCAGCCGCAGTACGCTCACTGTCGCCGGTCATCATTACTATGTGCCTGAAGCCTTGGGCTTTCAGTTTCCCGATTACATTCGAAACTTCTTCCCGCATCGGATCCTCTATGAGTATGCAGGCGCAGAGTTTTCCTTCCTTTGCAAAATAGAGATGTGAGTATTCATTCAGAAGATTCTCAAAGCGCTCCCTGTATTCAGGCGGTATAACAACATCTTCATCCTCGAATACAAAATGCCAGCTTCCGATGACCGCTTTCTTATCGTTAATATATGAGGCTATACCGTGAGCGACGATATATTCGGCCTTTGTATGCAGCTCATCATGTGTCAGCCCTTTTTCAAGTGCCGCATCAACGACCGCGCGTGCCACAGAATGAGGAAAATGCTCTTCCAGACAGGCCGCCTGGCGCAGCAGTTCGTCCTCATCCTCATCACAGAAGGAGACAACCTTTTTCACTTTGGGACAGGCTTTGGTCAACGTTCCGGTCTTGTCAAACACTATCGTGTCAGCTTCGGCTACCGCCTCAAGAAATCTTCCGCCCTTGACTGTAATGCCGTAATCGGTCGCTTCCCTTATGGCTGAAAGCACGGAAATTGGCATTGCCATCTTCAATGCGCAGGAATAATCCACCATCAGTACCGATACAGCTTTCGTGATATTACGGCTGAACAGCCAGGTTGCGGCTGAAGCAAGAAGTGTATACGGAACCAGTTTATCGGCAAGATGTTCGGCTTTGCTTTCTAGACCGGACTTCAGCTTCTCGGACTCCTCGATCATTTTTACGATCTTGTCAAAACGTCCGCAGCCTTCTGTCTGAGTCACTTTTATTGTCAGTTCGCCTTCCTCCACAACGGTTCCCGCAAATACGGTACATGCCGCATCCTTTCGTACCGCAGCGGATTCTCCTGTCATTGAAGCCTGATTTACCATAGCCTCACCGCTGACAACCTCGCCGTCGAAGGGGATTATGTTGCCCATTCTGACAACTACTCTGTCACCGCATGCGATCTGTGACGAATCGACCTGAATCTCACCGTCTCCGGTCAGCAGCCATACCTTATCCACATTCAGTGCCATGCGTCTTGCCAGATCGTCAACAGAGCGCTTATGCGTCCACTCTTCGAGTGTATCACCGATGGATAACAGGAACATCACGCTTGAGGCGGTCTTATGATCTCCTGTGATCACCGCTGCTGTTATGGCTGCAGCATCAAGCAATTCAACCTGAAGCTTCCTGTTTTTCAGGGTTTTCAGTCCTCGAAGTATATATTTTACGTTTTTTGCGGCTGTCAGGACCATGCGCACCGGCTCAGGCAACAGAAGCTTCTGTCCGTAATGCAGTATTATGCTTGCTACGATCTTTTCTTTGTATTTTGCGGAGGCTTCCCGTCCCGAACTTTCAAATACGGTTTCCGGTACATTTATATTTTCAGGTGAGTACTCCTTAATTATCTCGAGTACTCTTTCCCTGACACAGTCATATACTATTACTGCATCCGCTGTCCGTTCGTATACCGTAACTTCTCTGATCTCACAAAATCCCAGAAGATAGTATTCAAGGGTATCCGCTTCCCTGAAACTCATACGTCTCATGGGCAGATGTACCCTGAGGCGGTTTTTTATCTCATGCTTAATCGTAAAATTCATTCTCTGATGACTTCTTTCTTTTTTATTTGGTTCAACTTATGATGTTCTTTTCCCTAAATAGCGGAAGTGTGTTCATCATAACCGATAATTATTCATTTTCATCGGATGTTTCCGCTTCATCAGATATCTCTTCCGCTGCCTTCTGACAGGCTCTTTCCTCATTTATCGCCTTTGCTTCCGCATAAATATCGGAACAGTTCTCCTGCAAGGCAGTCGCCTGATCCAGAACACAATCTTTCATCCGCAATACTCCCGCCGTGCAGTGTGCATAGACTTTTTTCGCGTCTTTTGACGAAAGAAGCTTAATACCTTCAAGTCCGAACAATGTTCCGAGTGCAAATAAACCGATTCCTTTAAGTTTCATGATGTTTCCCTCCTAATAAATAAATGATTTATATTGTTCCACCTGCCACAAGCAAGCGGTTAACATACTTTTATTTCTGATACTTCCATGACAGCCCGCAGTTATATGACTGATATCATACAACTGCGGGCCAATTGTTACCTGCCGTATATTATTGTCAGCTTTCCTTACCTGTTCAATAAACGCTACGTCTGTGTTATCCAGGATATTCACTTAACCTCGATCTTCTTTACTTCCGAATAATCTCCGTATACCTTTGTACCCGAATAGTCTTCGATAAAGGCACAAACCTTTACATAATAGGTTTTCTTCTTCAATTTCTTGAGCTTTGCCGAGGTTTTTCCTTCGACTGTAACGGTTTTGGCATCATGCAGTGGCTACTCCGTTTTCCTTTGTGCTCTCATCCAGGATCTTCTGCAATGATGCCATTGAACTGCTGTGAGACCTTACCAGAGCAGTATCCTTGTCAAGGTTGTCCACAACACTCCGTACGATCTTATGTGAAACCGTATTTGTAAAAAGGATCACAAGGTCAGGTGACCCCACTCTGTCCCTGATATTTGCACATGGCTTACAAAAAACTTTTGCACTGCATCCGAACTTCTTGCACAGATCACAGTAATTTCTTTCCATGCATTCATTTCCGCCCAATATAACTACACTCATTCAAATCCTCCCTAATTTCGAATCAACTTTCCATGTAGCAGCCTGTTATACAGATCACTGTTCATTTCTAACATTGCTGCCTGTTTCATATTTTTCATCACGCGGTTATCATATGCTAACCGTACAATAAAAAAAATATACTTTCTGCCCCTTCATTCATTTATAACTAAATGTGTCTTAAAAAACTCATTCAGGCATTCAAATGTTTCGTCACTGATCACATGTTCAATATTGCATGCTTCCTTAACAGCATTGAATTTGTTCACGCCGATGCTGATCAGCGCCTTCGCGAGCAAAGTATGTCTTTTATGGGCCTTTTCTGCGATCACCTTTCCCCCTTCGGTAAGCAGGATATAACCCTTTTCATTAAATTTTATCATTCTTTTCTCGCGTAATCTTTTCATCGCACCGCATACGGTCGGTTTGGTGACCCCAAGATCTTTCGCAATATCTACGGATCTTGCATATCCTTTTTCCTTATGAAGCGTCAGAATACTTTCAAGATACGCTTCCGCAGAATTACCCTTCTTCATGTCTTATCCCATTCCTTTTGTAT
>JAGCZE010000392.1 GCA_017960415.1 Lachnospiraceae bacterium | reverse complement strand
CGATTACTTCGATAGCCTTAACGATGCTGTATGAATATTCCTGAAGCTTCTTCTGAACGTCTTCGGAGATAGTGAGCATAGGAGCCGAGCAGAAAGAGTCGCCCGTATGAACGCCGATAGGGTCGATGTTCTCGATGAAGCAGACAGTGATGACGTTGTTCTTCGCATCTCTTACTACCTCGAGCTCGAGTTCTTCCCATCCGCTGATGGACTCTTCAACGAGGACCTGATGGATCATGGAAGCCGCAAGACCTCTCTCTACGACGATCTTGAGCTCATCGATGTTGTAAACGAGGCCGCCGCCTGCGCCGCCCATCGTGTAAGCAGGTCTGATAACTACAGGGTAGCTTAACTCATCCGCGATCTTGATCGCTTCCTCAACTGAGTAAGCCTCGTGTGATCTGGGCATCTCGATTCCCAGAGAGGTCATGGTCTCCTTGAACTCGATCCTGTCTTCGCCTCTTTCGATAGCGTCGACCTGAACGCCGATGACCTGTACGCCGTATTTCTCAAGGATGCCTGCCTTGGCAAGCTCCGAGCAGAGGTTAAGACCTGACTGTCCGCCTAAGTTGGGGAGAAGTGCATCAGGACGCTCTTTCGCAATGATCTGCTCCAGACGCTTTACGTTGAGCGGTTCGATGTAGGTTCTGTCTGCAACATCGGGGTCTGTCATGATGGTCGCGGGATTGGAATTGACCAGAACGATCTCATAACCGAGCTTTCTTAACGCTTTGCATGCCTGAGTTCCGGAATAGTCGAACTCGCAAGCCTGGCCGATGATGATAGGACCTGAACCGATAATAAGGATCTTGTTGATGTCATCTCTCTTTGGCATATTTTTGCCCCCTTCTTATAGTCCATATATAAATATCGGAAGAATTTTAACACAGATTACTCTGTCTTTGCACAACAAAAATGGCGGTTTGGACAGTTTCATGAAAAATGTAATAAAGGCCGGCAAAATCCGCTTTGACAATTTGATGAAAGCCTTATTTTACAGGTTTTTCGAGCAAAATACCCCCGCTCATAACGAACGGGGGCATGCAAAACCTTTCTATATCAGGCCTGATCTGAAATCCGGGAAGAGATCACTCGAAGCCCTGTCTCTTCATCCTCTTGTAGTCTTCATCGTCACTTTCGTAATCACTCTTTGCAGAACCGAAGAACTGCGGGTCAAATTCAGGCTGTTCTGAAGGAGCAACCGGCGCAGGAGTTACAGGCGTCATGTCCGGGTACTCGGCTTTCGGATACTCTGCTTTCGGGTACTCGGCCGTGAGAGGATCATTCATCATCTTCTTTGCCTTGGCCGCCTGGCTGAGGAGACTGATAAGTGTAAACAAGCTTATAATGGTCCAAACAATTCCGAAGCCGATCATAAAGATCCCGCCGAACCTGTCATCGCCGGTCTTGCCCAGCAAAGAAACTCCGCCTGCCGTTATTCCGACTCCGATAAGGATAAACGGAATGATCACTACAAGGCTTATGGCCTTGACTACCTTAGCAGCCGTGGGATTGGATGCGCTATAGGATGTTTCTCTGTGGTAAGAACCGGGAACAGAGTACTCGGTTACCGTACCTCCGCTCGCATTCATAAATGTTTTTAATCCGGGTATCTCGGCAGGAGCAACGTCGAGGGGAACCTCCTCGTAATCCATCGTCTTTTCCTTCTTGTAGCTCTTGAACGTAAATATCCAGAGCGGAATGAAGATTCCGGCAACTATAATAAACGGGATCAGACCCGTGGCAGTCCTCATCAACTTAGCACCGGGGTTCGGATTGAGTTTGCTCTTCGCTGAAGCGATCGCTTTGTTGAATCCGGTAATGAATGCGGCTGCGGGACCTTTTCCGGCTTTCAGATCATTTTGTATGGCGTTGCCGATCTTATCAAAAGCCGATTCGGTGATTATCAGATCGGTCTCGTCTCCCTGGACTGCTTCCCACATGAACTCGGAACTTTTGACCGGTTGTCCTTTTTGGAACTGTGCAGAATCTACGGGGATCGAATAAACGAATACCCAGTGCTGCTCGTCACTGAAATTGGATACATATTTATCGAAAGTATATTTTTCAAGATTTGTGTACTCGTCGTTCCATTCCTCATCGAAGGTCGTATAGACGACAGGACAGATACCGGTCAGCTTATTGTAATCTTTCATAAGCGAGAGGAGCTCTGCCTTTTCGTTTTCTTCCATGAGGCCGACATCGTCATAGATGGCGGGGTCATCGGAATACTTCGGAACAATAAACTCGGGCTTGTCGGAAAAAGCGGCAAACAGTGATGCCCCCATGAATATGATGCCCATGATCGCAAGTATGACCAGCGCCGAAAGCCCCGTCTTTCCGGGCTTTGAATTCGCATAGATATACTCATCGGGACGTCCGTCGGTATAAAACCTTCTATATCGTCTTGCACCTGCGAAATAATGATTCGAAATGTGGTTGCTGCTTCCTCCTCCGGATGAGCCTCCGTGGAAGCCGCCTCCTGATGATCCTCCGCCTGATGAATGTGGCATTTCCTAATCCTCCCTATCCCTTATTGTTTTGGTACTACCGCATAGAAAACAAGATCTTTTGTTCCGTTGTTGATCAGCGAGTGAGAATGACCTTCGGGGCAGTAATGGCAAAAGCCGGGCTTTGCTTCCTCTTCCGTATCATCGTAAAGGAACTTGCCCTCACCCTCTAAGATGAATATCATCTCGCAGTTGCCTTCGTGCTTATGGTAACCGATCGAAGAACCCGGCTCTAACTTTCCGTGCATCATCTTATTGACGCCGTCGGTAAATACCTTGTTGTAAAAAACGCCTTCACCGCCTTTGAATGCGGGATTCGCGGTCCATTCCATCTTGCTGTAATCTGCGGTCATAATATCCTCCAAATATTTGGTCTAAACGATTTTATCACTGTTTTACCCGAACGTCTCGAGGGCCTCATCTATATTGATATCCGAATACTCGACTTCTCCCGAGAACATCCTGGCTGCTTCAGGGATGCTGACTCCTTTGGCTTTCATGTCTGCAAGAAGGTAAACAGCTTCTGATGCAAACCTGCCCGCGCCCTTATACCTGTATAAAAGGTAAGCAACGAAGTTTGTAAGCATCATCCCGTTTTCGGTTATGATCTTATCCTCATCTCCGGCCGAAACGGGTTTTGAAGAAATCTCCTCAAGGATTTCGCTCCAGGTGGGATCCATTGCCTCCATGCCCTTAAAGATATCTGCCCTTATCTTAGAGCCTGCCCTTCTTCCGCCGCTGATCTCAGACAGCTTTTCCATAAGAGGCTTTGAGCCGTCAAAGACCGAACTGACATATCCGGGCAGCTGCATTTTCGCTCCATCGGAAGAAATCAGTTCAAAAGGTTTTTCGCACTCTAACACCAGCCTGCATGCCTCTTCGCACACCAGGCCGATCCCGGCCTCGATATGATCATCGAAAGTGTTATAGAACCTCGGGTGTTCCCTGCAGATATCGCAGAGAAAGTCTTCTCCGTATTCAAGGATCATGTTGCAAAGATTATCGTCCCTTAAGAAAGGGCATCTGCCGTCTTTTTTCATGATAAAGCAGCCGCCGGATATCTTTTTCCTGATCTCCGGGACTTTCTCAAATCTTTCAAGAGACTTCTCATCGATGCCTACAAGCCAGCCGGCACAGCATGTATGAAGGCATTTGTCAGCCTTGCATCTGAACTCTTTGTAATAATCCGGCCAATAAATCGTAACGATAATAGAACACACTCTTTCGCAATTAAAAATATAATAATAGGCGGTATAATAGCTGTCCGCCAAAGTAATTATACAAGAAGGGCAAGAAATGAGAAAAGGGAATCGGGATCAGAACTGTCATGAGTAATTATTCTGAAAACAACGAAAACAAATTTGAAGAGACTGATATCAGCGAACTCGAAGAAGAGGTCGTGCCTGAAGAATCATATACAGAGGATGACACATTCGGTCTTCCCGAAAGCGTTTCCGAGGATACGGGATCTGCTTACAGCGATCCTTTGCCCGTGAGGTCAAAGTCTTCTTTGCCCGTAATGTCGTTTACCAGAAACACAGTCATCGGCGTTGTCGGTGCGATCGGCATCATATTGGTGTTCGGCCTGGCGGTACTCTGCGACAAAAAGGGCTCAAACCCCAGAATACTCTTTGCCGATATGATAAATCCGACTAGTTCGGTAACGACCACATATTCTAAACCCACTGCCGCCACAACAGAAGCGACAACCGAGGCGGCCACGGAAGCCACAACGGTTCCGGAAGAAACGACAACTGCCGTAACCGAAACTTCAGAAACAACAGAGACTTCCGAGACTACAAAGGCTCCCACAAAAAAGCCTACTCCCACAAAGAAGCCGAAGAAGAAAAAGAAGGCTACCGCAGCTCCTACGAAGAAGCCTACAAAGAAACCGGCCAAGAAACCCGTTAAGAAGCCCTGATACAGCTTCAATTTGATTTGGTTTCTTTCGCGAGTATAATTACCCATAGCAGAAAGAGAACGCTTAGCGCCTGTGGCGGGTCCGGCACGGTTCACTGATGGCTTCGCAGGCAGCCGATCCGTGTACGATCTTGTACATCCAAGAAATTTCTTGGATTTAATGATTTCTCTTTCTGCTTTTTTATATAGTCAATAAACTCAATGCTTTCAAGCCATAGTAAATGTTTTAGAAAGGCAATTTACGACAAACTTACGACAAATTACCAATAACAAAGAGGGTCCAACAAAAATGGCCGGAGGTCATTTTTATATTCATATTTAATATTTTAGATCCGAAGTTCATTAGTTTGTTTAATTCAGAAGATAACGCTCTATCGTTCATCCCGACAAATCCGAATTTACCGCTGGTTGAGATCAGCATTCTCGTCCGAATAATCTATAATTACTTTCTTACAGTCTCTACATAAAAACGCTGTTACAGCAGATCCCTTCATAAAAGACAGCTCAGAAAGAATTACAGAACCTTCATGAAACT
>JAGCZE010000391.1 GCA_017960415.1 Lachnospiraceae bacterium | reverse complement strand
GCCTCAAACACCGGCCCGTCGCTGCACACCTTCTTCGCACCTTCCGCAGTCATGACCGAGCAGCCCACACATGCACCGAACCCGCAGCCCATACGCTCTTCCAGACTCAGCTCACCGCAGACACTCTCACCAAACCTTTCGCTCATCGCGCTTTTCAGTGCCTTCAGCATCGGTATCGGACCGCAGGCGTAATAATACGAGCATTCCTTTATCTCATCAAGCCAATCCGTTACAAAGCCTTTTCTTCCGAGGCTTCCGTCAACTGTAGCTGTATAGACCTTTACTTCGGGCTTTTTCCCTTCAAATCCTTCGCACCCGAAATCATACAGTTCGTTGAGCGCATCGAATTCCTGCAGATAAAATGCATCTGTTGCAGATCCAAATCCCAGGATCACATTTACGGGCTTTCCGGCCAGGACCAGTCTCTTCGCCAGTCCGTACATCGGCGGAGTTCCGACTCCCCCGCCCACCAGAAGCGGTGCATTGCCGGAATTTCCGGCCTCAAAGCCGTGTCCGAGTCCCGACAGGATATCAAGTGAAGTTCCGGTCGTCAATGTACTTAATAAATCGGTTCCCTTGCCAACCACCTTGTAGATCAGCGTCAGTTCATCTTCTTTCCGGTCACAGACCGAAATGGGTCTGCGCAGGAAAAAACCGGGGAGCGAAATATTCACGAACTGTCCCGGCATTGTTATATCCTTTGTATCACCTTTAAGAACAAGCTCAAATACCTGGTCTGCTATCTGCCTGTTCTCTTTCACGATCATAACCTGCTGCATTGTATTATTATCTCCTGTAAACTGTATCGCCGCATATTGTCATAATACATCTTCCGTATACGTTTTTGCCTTCAAACGGAGTATATCTGCCCTTCGAGGCGAACTTGGCAGGATCGATCACATATGATTCCGCGAGGTCGTATACACACATTTTTGCACTGCAGCCCTCTTCTATGCCGCATTCTATCCCGAATCTTGCCGCGGGCGCGACACTCATGCGCCTTACCAGCTCTTCAAGGCTTAAAATACCCTTTTTGACCAGCTGTGTATAAAGAACAGGAAAAGCACATTCCAGTCCAACAACACCCATCGGTCCGGTCATCAGTCCAAGGGCTTTTTCTTCATCCGAATGCGGGGCATGATCGGTGGCGATCATATCTATGGTACCGTCCAGCAGACCTTCGAGTACCGCATCCATGTCGGCGGTTTCCCGAAGCGGCGGGTTCATCTTATATCTTCCCAAATCTGCAGGCGAAGAGCCTGTAAGGATCTTCTCGGTTATTTCATTCTCATTGAGAAGCAGATAATGCGGCGCGGTTTCGCATGTCACATCAACTCCGCGGGCTTTGGCCTGTCTGATCAGTTCAACCGATTCTTTTGTCGAAACATGGCAGACATGATATCTGCAGCCTGTTTTTTCCGCGAGTTTCAAATCTCTTTCGATCATCTTCCACTCGGATTCCGAAGTGATTCCTTTGATGCCCAGAGTCGCAGCTGTCCTGCCGTCATGTATCCTGCTGCCGCCGATCACGCTCAGATCTTCACAGTGCGCGGCAATGATACGTCCGAGCTGCTTTGCCTTCAGCATTGACTCCTCCATCATATCCACGGAAGCAACGCACCTTCCGACATCGGAAAATGCTATGACACTGCCTGCCAGCCCTTCAAGATCCGCCAGCTTCTCGCCTTTTTCCTGCCTGGTAATACTGCCGTAAGGATATACATTGATGACAGCATCCTTCTCTATAGCATCCAGCTCTGCTTTAAGCTTCTCGGGAGAATCCGGAACAGGATCGAGGTTCGGCATCGTGCAGACATCGGTATATCCACCGGCTGCAGCAGCCTTAGAACCGGTCTCTATGGTTTCTTTATAAGAAAATCCCGGCTCGCGAAAATGCACATGCACATCCACTAAGCCGGGAAAAATATATTTATCTGTTAAGTCATATACGCAGACATCATTCTCTTTGTCAGAGCATGACGAAAGCTGCCCCTCGGTGATCGAAACAATGCGGCCATCTTCAATCAATACATTCGAGAGCTTAAAACCGTTGCCGATAAATACGTGAGCACCTTTAAGTAATGTCTGCATGACTTTCTCCTTTTTATGTCGCTCCGTAAATCGTAACATATCAGGATATAAATAGTCAAGCAGAAATGCTTTTAGGGAGTCAGTTTGATTTTATGAATGTCCGTATCTTTATGGGATAATCAATCGTATAAACCTTGCTTCCCACGGTTACCGTATCGGAAATAATGACATTGTTGAAATATACACCGTAATTGTCGGTTGTCACATCATCCGGGAATGAAACATTCATCACGGGAATCTCGACATCTCCCTTCTTGATCGTAAAGCACTCGCCAAAGATCGTTCTCAACAGCCCTATATCGGAAGAAGAATCCTTGGTAAGCTTCTCCGAGGTTGTTTTCTTCGTCTGCTGTACCACTACCGCATTATCCTTGTCAGTAAGCACAAAGGTCGATGCAGCTATCGTACTCAGTCCGTTGGTATTCTTTCTGTATACAACTACCTTGTATGCACCTGGTTCAAGCTTTACAAGCTTGCCGTCGGAATTTTCATATACCGGGCATATCTTGTCGTTCATCACGCACCCGGAATCTTTTATTTCAACCGAACTGCCTTCCTTGTAGAGCCTGTAGAAGCAGTTGGATTCATATATTACCGAATCGGATGTGTATACAGGAAGTATCTTATTGTAGATCAATGTGCCCTTCATTTCGTAGAGCTTCAGATTCAGGCTCGGAAGTTCACTGACCGTTGATCCGAGCGAAATGTCCGTATTGCCCTCGATCTTCAGTGTATATGTGGAAGCCAGGGAACTGATGGGAGTTCTGACGATCAGGTTGAAGTAGCTCTCGGTCTTGCCTGTTACCGGATCATCGAAAACAGCCTTGTATTTGAATATACGTCCGGCTTCGGAACCGTATCCGGCCGCATCAAAGTCCACATATGCCGTACCGTCGGTTGCTGCATAAACCGTGGAATTGGGTCCGTCACTCGATTCCATTATAAGATTTGAAGCAAGGTTGTTGAACGCTTCATAACCCTTTACCTTCAGGCGCTCGCCGTACTGGTCGATCACCTGCAGGTTCACACGGCTTGATCCGATGCCGAAGCTGTCAGACACCACCGCACTCTCCGTATACTGTCCTCCGACTTCGAAAAGAACCGCCGAAGCTTTTCTGGCATCAATGATCGTAACAACCGCCTTACCGATCATTTTGCCGTTAAACAATACATTAACGATATCCGTGCCCTTATCGACGATTATAACCCT
>JAGCZE010000390.1 GCA_017960415.1 Lachnospiraceae bacterium | reverse complement strand
CCGAAGAATTAAAGAAAGTTGCGGCCCTCTGCTTAAAATATGACAAGCCTCTCACCGTTCATCCGAGAGCCAATTCGGCAGTTTCGATGGCATACCCCGAGCTGCTCGGCCGCTCACATCTCTTAAGGGCCGTCGATGAGCTCGTAGAGATCGCGAAGGGCACAAAGCTCAAGCTCCAGTACTCTCACGCCATCTTCGTCGGAAAGCGTTCACTGAAGGATAAGGACGAGTTCGTGCAGATAATGAAAAAGCTCCGGGCAGATGGCGTTGACGCGATGTTCGACATTTACAACGAATGCCTCGGCGTCTCCGTGATCACGGTTATCCTTCCCACCTGGTATCAGGGCATGAGCATGGCTGAACGCAAAAAGCCGCTGAACAGACTTAAGCTCTCTCTCCTGATCAAGGCATCGAGCCTGCTTCTGGGCTTTGGCTTCAACGATATCGAGATCGCCTATATCGGCCCCGGCCATGAGAAATACGAAGGTAAGACCGTCCATCAGATCGCGAAGGAAGAAGGTCTGTCAGACCTCGACGCGTACCTGATGCTCTGCGAAAAAAGCAATTTCCAGGGCCGTGTGAACATGGGTCCCTATTCCACTCCCGAGATCATCAGCGAGTTCGAGAATAATGAGCATTGCCTCTACATGACCGACGGATGGGTTGAGGAGCACGGCATCCAGAATCCCGTCATCTATTACTGCTACCCGAAGTTCATCCGTGATTCCCTGCTCGGCACCGGCTGCTCCATGCCGATGACGATCCGCAAGATGACAGGCGCTGTCGCCGACAGATTCGCGCTGAAGGACAGAGGTTACCTGAGGGAAGGCTGCTTCGCCGACCTCACTATATTAGACGAAAATGAGATAAAAGCCGCAACTCCCGATCAGGGCAAACCTTTCGGTATCGATAAGGTATTCATTAACGGAAAACTCGTGCTGGATGAGGGGAAGCTCGATACCGAAGCGCTGAAGGGCACTGGAAGATTACTGAAGATATAATTTCAAACACACCAAATACAGAAGCAAAAAGAGGAAGGCCGCATTTCTACTGCCTTCCTCTTTATCGCTTATTATTCGTATTTTCCCTTCTTCAGTCATCAAAGTTCTCATGAACATAGATATTATATCCTGTTATTGAGAATACAGTAGCTCCTGTTCCGACGAGTTTGACCGAAGCGACACCGGTCAAAGAGATCTGTGTATCCTGTACCTTATCCAGAAGTTTTCCGTAATAGTCATAAAGCTCGACAGTCGTGCCTTCCGAGACATTAAGAACAAGCTTCGATGTATCCTCTCCCTTATACTCTCTCAGATAAAACTCGGCCGGCGCGATATTGACTGTCAGATCGTTGTATTCGGTCATTTGATGATATGAAAGCTCGGTCGTGTTGGTTCCCCACCAGTATAACGGATAGACCGTATACTCCTTTACCGCCAGGAATCTGTTTATGCTTTCATGGTAATCGCAGTCAAACCTTCCGTCCTGATTTTTCTTCATCCAGGGATAGAAATTGTCGAGTACCTTCTTGCCATAGGCCTTCTTCAATGCCTCGACCGCCAGATCGGCCTTCACATCACCGGGCAGCTCATCGATCACATATACTCCGCGCTTTTTTACTTCATCGGCCGCAAGCTTATCATAGTACTCAAACCAGGCGGTATAATCTCCGAACTTCTCTTCAAGATAGCCCATCAGCCTGAATCCGACTCCGTAAGCTCCGTTAGAACAGAAATCATACGCTTCACCCGTATGACTCATCCAATATTCTACGGACTGTCCGTACATTAGAGCGTAATCGTCTATTCTCATGTTGGTTTTTACGGCAAATGAAGGTCCCTGTACAGCACCCAGATCCGGATCGTTCTCAGCAAGATAATCCGCGATCTTCATTTCGGTATAGGTCGTAAAGCCTTCATCCATGACAGTTCCGGCAAAGCCTCCGGTAAACTCCTGGTTAAACGCATGTCCGAGCTCATGTGTGAACGCATATGCGCTGTCCACAAACAGATCCGACGGTGCTATCCATATCTCATCGGATGTTCCGCCGCAGACTCCGCTGTTTTCGTACAGGGTATTCTTTGCGCCTGTTCTGTTCACATGGACTGTTATTTTATTATCATAATACTTTCCGTCCTTTACCGACCTTCCGGTGACCTTCTCCATGGTCCTGAATATCTCGTCAGCCTTTTCAGCCAGACCGGGAACCACATAAACATTGGGTTCGATATCAAAGATCAGATATTCGGTTTCAATAACGGTCTGCTTTTTGGTAATGTACCCGACATCGATCTTATTTTCATCGACTGAAGCGGTTCCCACAGTAACCGAAACGGCCTTGCTGTACTTGCCCCAAACAGTCTTGCTGCCGCTCTTCAGGTACGCGCGGACCTTGAACTGATACTCGCCCTCAGTAAGCTTCTTCACGGTATAGGTTCTTGCTTTTGTTCCGTCCTCTTTGAGCGTGGTCAGCTTCGTGAACTTCTTCGCTCCGGGCTTCTTTACCATGATCTTGTAGCCTTCGGCATTCTTTGTCTTTGCAACGGTCAGCGTCACGCTCTTCCCGTCGTCATTTGCCTGAACCGTAACCTTTGCCTTCGCGGGCTTTGCAGCTGCCTCTGCGCCGATGGCAGGAAACATTCCTGCGATCATCGCCAGCAAAATAACTGGCGCAAGCAGCTTTTTCATAAATCTCATTAACTCTTCCTCCAATACTCTTTCTCTTTTTTCAGCGCTCGTTATTCTATCATGAAAATTCAGGCACGTAAAGATGTGTAATCTGCTATAATATTATCATCATGAGGATTCAAGAGGACATACTATGAAGAAACGGATCACGGAATACCTTAAGAAAATAGATCTCCTGCTCGCCGGCAATGATCCCAACATTGATTGGGCCGCCGAAAAGCAGGAGCATCTGACTCAGATATCATTTTTCATGCATGAACGCCTGATACACCTGATAGTAACGGCTCTTTTTGCCGTACTCGCATTCATGGTGTTCATCGCGCTGCTGTTTGTGTTCTCATGGGCACTTATTATACTGTTCGCTGCCCTGCTGTGCCTGCTGATCCCGTATATCGCGCACTACTATCTGCTGGAAAATTCGGTGCAGAAGATGTATGAGCAGTATGACAGAATGACTGGACTGGCAAATAAATGATTCTTAGGGACGGGGGCTGCAGGTCACTTTTGAACCGCAGCCCCCGTCCTGTCCTTTATGTTCATTTCAGCGAATCAATGATCTCCCATGCATTCTCTGCGGTTCCCTGCTCAACCGTTAATGTCGCCATGCAGGGCATAAGCTTATCAGAAGCCCTTCTGTCAAAGAAAATATTGAAATAGCCTTTCTGCTCTATCGCAGTTTTCACTTTTTCTTCAGTAAGTTCAGAAATTCTCCCCAGATTTGCTGCCCATGCATCTGCATCCGCGCCGGTACTGATCGTCCATCTGATACACGTATCGCCGCGGGTATATACGCCTTCAAACCATACAGGAGTCGTCATGTCCGGTGCAAGATACGCATGTCCGAGATTAACCTTTTCATACTCAGCTGCATATCCCAGGCTCTCAAAGCCGGGAATTATTTCCTCAAAAGCGTCCGGCTGTTCTGCCCGATTTGAATAAACCAAAACGTCCTCACCCGGTCCTTCAAATAAGGCAATATCCAGCGGATGCGCCCAGAACCAGTCAAGAAGCGCTACCATATCATCATAGCTGTCCTTAAAGCTTCCGCTGATCCGATACCACGCTTTGTCTGTCTTCCAGATTATTGTTTTGTTCTCATTTTCCCTGCCTTCGGCATAGATCCTTATCCCATCGCGCTCGGTAACTGTAACATAAGCCGGTATTTCATTGCCGAATTCATCAACGGGAATATATATCGTATCGCTTATCTCGTGTAGCTCCTCAGGTGCGGCAGTCAGGCTCATATCGCTGTACTCCTCGATTCCCGATCCTCTCCGCATCCACAGAAGATCGACCTTATACAGGCTTCCGTCTCCGTTGTACGCTGCCATAAAGCTCTGTTCCGGATGCTCCGGCATCAAAGGGATCACTCCTTCTGCTTCCAGTCTGCTTCGTTCATCCGAGAGCATTGCCGCAACCGCGTAAGGCGCCATGATCAGGTCCGCCTCTGCCGAAGATCCTCCCTGTTTTCCATTGCCGCTGTTTCTAAAATAATCCTGTGCTTTTGTGGATAAGGACCACTGAGCAATTCCTGAAGAAGCAGGTCTTTTATTTAAAAATATAACCGTCCCGACCACTGCAAAACAAACGCGTGCAGCGACAGCCGCCCAGTGGATCCAAGCCCTTCTTTTTGCGCTGATTTCAAGCTCAGCATCCTCTATATATTCATTTCGCACTTCACCTATTGCGTCCTGAAGCTTATCAGATCTCATATTGCCTCCTTATTTACAGCAGAATTCCCTCATCCTGCAGCCGCACACGCAGCTTGTCGCGTGTACGCTTCAGGATCATTTTTACCTTGCTGCTTCCAAAACCGTATCTTTTGGAAATGTCACTGACAGAATCAAAGAACCAGTACCTCCGCAAAAAAACACGTCTTTCGGTAACTGTAAGCCCCTCGAGGAACGAATCGATGAGCTTCACCAACTCTGCTTCTTCCAGTCTCTCATCGATCGCCTGTCCCGAAGGAATGCACTCTTCGAGCTCATCAAATGAAACGCATGCCTCACCGCCGCCCCGCTTCTGCGCGGACCGTGCTCTGTACATTTTCAATGCGATGCGGCGCGTTATCTTACCGAGAAATGTAGCGAGCACTTCCGGCTTATGTGGCGGGATCGAGTTCCACGCGCCCAAATAAGCGTCGTTCACACATTCCATCGCATCCTCACGATCGTTCAGTATGCGGTCGGCGATCGAGAAACAGTATTTCCCGTATTTCTTTTTTGTCTCCGCGATCGCGGCTTCGTCACGCTGCCAGAACAGCCCGACGATCCGTTCATCATCCATCAGCGATTTCCTCCTGTGTTATAAAGGCCTTT
>JAGCZE010000389.1 GCA_017960415.1 Lachnospiraceae bacterium | reverse complement strand
GGTTGGGCGGCGTCGTCTGTGTGCCCAGCGCAGTCCTCAGGAAGTGCAGCACTATGATGATCCTCGTAAATGAGGTCAGCATGACCAATATCGACGGTGCAAGGGATATGACCGTAAGGATCAGAAGTATCTGTAAAGTAGCCGAAAGAGAGCCTGTACCATCCCCCGAAAACTGGAATGTCAGTCCCCCCAGATCACCCTCTAAGTATGACTCATCGGGATTTGTGCTCTCGTTTGAATTTGTATTTACGGTCGCATCGGACGCGTCCGTATAAACCGTTGCATGGCAAACAAAGGTCAATACACACATTATCGAAAGAAGAACTCCGAATGCGAGTACTTTAAGCAATGTCTTCTTTGCGATAAATAACTTCATGGTTATCAACCTTTTCACTGATCGTATTTATTTCTGTATTTTTACCGGCACAGCATACGTCGTTTTCGAAATTGTCACATTAAAACCTTACTATTCCGGCTTGTTCCGGTCCTCCGGGTCGCCTGCTTCGAACAGCATTCTTGTTTTATTATCGTCGCCGGTCTCTACCTGCTTGCGTACTTCTTCCGCTTCACCGGCCTCTGTCAGCTTGTTTACTTTCTCTGCGTCGTCTTCGTAAGGTTTTCTCTCTTCTTCCTCTTCGCCGGCACCGTATGTCTCGCTAATTTCCTCCGCTTTGTCCTTTCTGCCGAGGGTCTTGGCCATGATCTCCTTAAACGAAGGCATCTTGGCAGATCCGTTCCTGATGGTGATATCCTCGGGTTTCAGTTCGCAGATGAAAGTAACATCATCCTTCGAAACAGCGATGCAGATATATTTCGTACCTATCTGTATCAGCTGCAGATATTTGTTCGGAGTAAGCCTGCAGGCATCTATGATCTTAAAATTGGAGTTGCCGGACATTCCCGCTTCACGTCTGCCTATCAGCCTGGTCACAAAATAGCTTGCGGCTATGATGAGCGCACACAGAATGATCAGACCGATGAGCTTTAGGATGCTCTCAACGCCGGAATATCCGGAAGTCAATAAGAAAACCACTTCTCACTCCTTATTTTATAACTTCTGTAACTCTTATACCGAAGGCTTCTTCGATTACAACAACCTCTCCGCGGGCAACGAACTTGCCGTTTACAAGAACGTCTATAGGCTCTCCCGCCAGGCGGTTCAGCTCGATGATCGTACCCGGAGCAAAATCAAGTATCTCCTTGATGGATTTACTCGTTCTGCCGAGTTCCGCAGTAACCTCAAGCGGAACATCCAGCAGCAGGTCGATATTCTCGGTTGAAAGCAGAGGCGAGTTGACCTGCGTAAAGGGCTGGAACGCTACAGGCGATATATTGACATCCTGTGCAGGCATCATATAAGGCATACCCTGCTGAGGCATCTGACCCATCATGGGCTGCATCATAGGCTGTCCCATCATCTGTTGCTGCATCATCTGCTGCTGCATCATCTGCTGGTTCATCATATTCGGATCCATAGCAGGCTGTGCGGGCGCAGCAGTCTGGGCAGGAGCTGCGGGCTCCGGTGCGGGAGCGGGTGCAGGCTCGGGTGCGGGTGCCGCATCACCGGCAAACTGCTTGTACAGGTCTCTTGCAAAATCAAAACTGTAGAGCTGCATCAGCTCACTGTCGATCAGATCGCCGATCTCCATGCGGAAGCCGACCTTAACGAAATCCTTTGTAAGGAAATCAGCGACATCCGACGCGTTCATGATCGTCGAAAGATCCACCAGGCTCGCGGTAGGCGGGCTGATATCGATCTTCTTGTTCAGCATTGCCGACATCGAAGTCGAGGACGAACCCATCATCTGGTTCATCGCTTCGCAAATAGCGCTCAGATGCAGATCGGTGAGTTCACCGTCAACAGCTGTTCCGTCGCCGCCCATCATCAGGTCGGTAATGATCTTAACATCCCTCTCTCTCATGATAAGGATGTTGTTTCCGTCAAGACCGGCAGTATAGTAAATCTGGATAAATACACAAGGTCTTTCGTAATCCGAAAGCAGTTCGCTCCATCTCGAATACGATACCGTGGGAGTCGTAATGTTAACCTTCTGGTTCAAAAGGGAAGAAAGCGTAGTCGCGGCAGTACCCATGCTGATGTTCGATACTTCGCCCACCGCATCTTTTTCCGCGTCGCTGAGCGAATCGGCGTAATCTCCTCCGGCCGGCGCAACAGGCGCCGGATCGGCCGCGGGTGCGGCATCATCCGATCCTCCGCCCATTCCGCTGAGCAGGGCGTTTATTTCTTCCTGGGAAAGCATGCCATCCATATGCTATTCCTCCTCTCTGATGATCTGTGAGATCCTTACGGCATATGAATCCGAAGATGTACCCGGCAGAGCCAGGAACTTCTTGATATTGCCGACATAAACACACAGCTCGTCACTCGTTTTAGTGTTAAGCTTGATGATATCTCCCTTCTGAATGTTTATGAAATCATTCAGTGAGATCGTGCTCCTTCCGAGTTCGCATTTGATCGGGATACGCGCCTTCGCGATCGCCACCTCGATCTGATTGTGATATGCGGTCGTATCGGAGACTTTAACGGTTGAATACCAGTATTTCGTATTCAGTTTATCAATGACCGGCTCGAGAACCTCGTAAGGAAGGCAGACATTGATCATACCCTCTATATTACCGATCTTCATATTCATCGTAATGATCGACGCCATCTCACTCGGCGAAATGATCTGCGCAAACAGTGAGTTGGTCTCGATCCTCTGGAGCCTCGGCTGAAGCTCGACAACGTTGGCCCAGGGCTCCATGAGCAGGTTCGTTACTACCGTAAATATTCTTTCGATTATGACAAGCTCTATTTCGGAGAAATCCCTTGATTTTTCAAGCGGGATACCGTTTCCTCCGAGCATGCGGTCTACGATCGCATAACCGATATTGTCCGCTATCTCTATGATTATATTCCCCACCAGGGGCGAAAAATCGATTATGCCCAACAAAACAGGGTTGGACAGGGCGTTTGAGAACTCAGAATAAACCTGTGCTTCTGAGTTGATCACCTCAACCTGCACATTCTTGCGCAGATACACCGGAAGCGATGTTGAAAGAAGTCTGCTGTAATGCTCGAAAATGATCTCTAATGTCCTTAAATGCTCCTTGGAAAACTTTGAAGGTCTGTTAAAGTCGTAATTCTTAATGACTTTGGTATCACTTTCCTTCATTTCCTCGGCATCGAGTTCTCCGCTGCTAAGTGCGGCCAGCAGGTTATCTATCTCGCTTTGGGATAAGACGTCGCCCATAGCTAACCTCCTACTTTACCGTTACCTTAAAAATGCTGATCAAAACCTTATTTTCCAATGAAATGC
>JAGCZE010000388.1 GCA_017960415.1 Lachnospiraceae bacterium | reverse complement strand
CGGCTTAATCGCTGCTCTTAGAGGAAGTTCGATGAGGCGTTGCGGCAGCAATTCGTTCGGGAGATGCCCGGACAGAGCCCTGTCAGTTAGTTGGCTGCGATATTAAGATCGGGGCCGCCGCACTTTTAGTGCGACAGCCCCGTATCTTTGATTCACTGGTTTGTCAGCCTGGGCATTATCTTGAACCTATTGCAAACATACACCTTCATTATGTAGTTTCAAGATCTCCCTTCAGTAAATGTTTTTACATCTTCCCAAGTTTCACAATCTCCCTACTAAAGAACAAATTGCCAAAATTCTTCTAAATCCGGATTGCCCCTGATACATAATATTGTTAACTGATCATAAGCCATACAGTATAGTTTCTTCATTTACGATCCATGCTGTGTTGTAACAGTGAATATTTGAAATATTCACCTACCCTGCTCAATAATAATGCTCAAGTTTTCTTTCTATATCACGGGTATTCATAACCGTCTCCTCTGTCTCATATGTCAGGATCAGACGTTCACCCTCAAATATCCCATTCTGCTCGTAACCATATATTTTCTTCACCGCACTCCTTGCATAAACAGGATCATCCATCCGTCCTTCATGTTCCCAATAAATCTCCTTACGAAGCCTTGGTGAAAAGAGCGTGAAATCCGGATATACCGTTCCATAACCCTTGAGTATCAATGGTTTTTCGTATTTATACGGGATGTTATTCCTGAAAAAATAATCCGCCAGGATTTTCTCTGACTTTGATCGCACCCGTTCACCCTTCTCGGATAGTATCACCGTTGAACCTTCTTTAAATTCCTTTCCTTCATAGGTTTCATTCACCCACCTGTTAATCAGTTGATCCGACGTAGGCTCTACCGGTGTGATCAAAGCCTGTCTATCAACATGTGAGGAAAGAAAGACCTGCTCGATTTCATCATCGGAATAATCCAGAAGAATATCTGAAATCTGCTCCAGCCGTATTTCTGCTTTACGAACCACTGCTTCCAAATACGCTTTCTGAGCGAGTTGTTTAGGTAATAGTATTTTATCTTTAGGAATATATGTGCCATATCTGTCATCGATGCATTGATAGAATCTTGCATATCCCCGATCTTTAGAAATCCGCAAATATCCCTCAGGAAATGCAGTTTTATCAACTTTTGCCTTTCGAATGACGTCTTCCAAGTATTTCTGCTCTTGAATTAACACTTTTTTAAGTCCATGCATGTACCTTCCCCCTTTAGATTTGATTTATTATTGACGATTTGTGATTTGCGAGCATTGTAGACCTTGTCTGTATTTTGACCGCATTTGTTGATTTCCCCATTTGCGGTCAAAACAATACCACCTGTCTTTTGACCGCGTTTCCTGATTTCTCAGTTTGCGGTCAAAACTACACCGCCTGCCCTTTGACTCATTTGAAAAATATTAGGTTTGAGGTCATATGAAAATAAACTGTGATTGACTGCATATGCGAAAACATGAAATGCAGTCAAAAAGATAGAAAGAGAAAGTAAAACAAATGCCAAATTCGTAGCTAAATTATATTTCAACTTTGAATAAATGTCCATAATAATCTTAATGAGTAAACCCGGAAATTTTTTAAAAAAGGTATTGACACCCAACTGTAATAGGTGTATATATAACACATAAACACTTACGAATCTAGTTTACGTGATCTCATTTACGAATCTCATATACATGATCTCGTCTACTTAACTAACAATCTTATGAGAGGAGCTGATTGTTTGAAAATATCGCAGACTAGCGGAATACCGATATATAAACATATCTCGGATGCTTTCAGGACCGATATACTCGCCGGCAAATACAAACAGGGCGAGTACCTGCCATCGATCAGGGAACTGGCGAAGGATTTACGGATCAGCGTCATTACGACGATGAAAGCATACGAACAGCTTGAAGCCGAAGGGCTTGTTACAGCCTCGCAGGGTAAAGGCTTCTATGTAAATGCGCAGGACAGCGAGATGCTCCGCGAACAGCTCCTGCGAAAGGTTGAAGATTCACTTACGGCGGCGATCGATGCCGCGAAGATAGCCGGAATGAGCGACGCGGAGCTGATGGGAACATTACAGGCATTGCTGAGTATGGATAATTAACCACCTCACCTGCCCTACGGGCACCCTCCCCTCAAGGGGAGGGCATAAAAAGCCTTCCATTTTAAGGAAGGCGTGACGGATGAGGTATCAATAAAAACCAGGAGGACAAATAAAAATGTCAAACGTAATCGAAGGAACCAACATCATCAAGAAATACAAGAACTTCACTCTGGATATCCCGGAGTTCAAGATTCCGAAGGGATTCGCCACAGCGCTTATCGGCGAGAACGGCGCCGGCAAGACCACTCTTCTGAATATTCTCTCCGGCATCAGGCTTGATTTCAAAGGCGATTTAACATATTTCAATGAATTCGACAGGAACGCCTTCAACAAGAACCCTGAAGTCAAGGAGCGCATCGGCTATACGGGAACCGATAACTACTTCCTTCCTCATTGGACGGCAGGACAGATCGAAGATCTCTATTCACTGCTGTTCGAGCGCTTCGACAAGGACGAGTTCCGCAGGCGCTGCGACGAGCTCGCGATCTTCAGCGGCGGAAAGTTCGATGCTTCCAAAAAGGTCAACGCTCTGTCGGACGGAACCAAGACGAAGCTGATGCTTGCAGGCGTTCTTGCCCGCAAGACCGATCTGCTGATCATGGACGAGCCGGCCTCCCCGCGCGATCCGCTGATGCGTGACAAACTGTGCGAGCTGATCCGTGAGTATCTGAACGCCAATGAAGGTTCAAGCGTTTTCTTCTCGACACACAACATTTCCGATATGGAAAATGTCACCGATTACGCGATCATCATGGAGCACGGTCAGATCGTTGAACAGGGCTTCGTTGAAGACCTGAAGGAAAAATACATTGTTGTCAAAGGCGAGGCCGCCGACACGGAAGCAGCAAAGAAGATCCTTTATACGATCACAACTTCCAACTACGGATACGAAGGCATCTGCCTTGCACAGGACCTCGACAAGCTCGCAGGGCTTGACATTACTACCGAAACCGCCAGTCTGTTCAAGATCAGCGTTGCGATCATGAAGAAGAACTCACTTGTGAAGATGTAAAAATACAGAATCCGCCCATATATGAACAAACAAATTGGCAACAGAGTATGGGCAATAAAGAATAGTCGTGTTTTCGGAGGTTATAAAAATGAAAAAGAAATTCGAAGCCGAATATCTTGCTTTTACCGGCCGGTGGCATATACTGATCATGCTGGGGATGCTGGCGGTTGCCGGTGTATTTGACTTTTTCCTCTCCGCCTTTATCTGGCAGCTCGGTATCATTATCGCACCGATACTTGCGATGGGAATGCTGTGTTTCATGGATTATTTCACATTTTCCGGAACCAATTCCAAGAAGTCAAAGGGCATGGAAATATTACGAAGCTCACCCTGCGGAGGCGAAGTTTTATACGCTGCATTGAAGCAGGATATCATAAATAAATCATTGTTTAATCTGTTCGTTACCGGCTTCACCGTAATAATGATCATTATCGGCAGAATGATGTCCGATG
>JAGCZE010000387.1 GCA_017960415.1 Lachnospiraceae bacterium | reverse complement strand
TTCCTGGCTTCAAGTTCTCTCTTGAAATTTTCGTTGCTGGTTTCGAGGAACCGGCTGATTATGTTGTCCAGGTTCCTGGAAGACATCCCCCTGATGATGTCTATCAACGAAGGCTGGTCCAATGAAGTATTAGTATCCATAATGCTCCTCCTGTGAATGTGTTTATAGATTTTTCTATTTTTCAATGGTCGATTGAAGCTTATCATTTTAATTGTCCCAAAATGCGGACTTAATAAAACTTTATTTCCGCCTTTATTTCCTGAAGTGAGACCATAATACTCCTTTCATTTCGGATTTCATAGACGCAGTTTATGCTAAAAAAGGCTGGAAGAGGCCAATTTTATGAGTGTCAGAATATTCTGAAAATAATGGTGTTAAAAAATTTGAAATAAGTCGTGATCAGGTTTTTGGGATGGTTTACATAAACCGGAATGGTGTTAGCAGCAATATTTGAGAAGCGGACGATCGACGGTAAATAGATAGACTTTTTATGTTTTATTATGGTTGTTTTCTGAATTTGAAATGCTATAATCAATATATGGGATTTATCCCGCAATTATAATAGCATTGGCAGGAGGGGTTTTTATGAAGAAGTATTGTGCGGAATTCATCGGAACTATGACACTTGTGGTGCTTGGCTGCGGTACGGCGATGCTGGTGGGCTGTGATGCTGCGTCGGGCAGCGGGTATCTGCTCACGGCGCTTGCTTTCGGACTGACGATCGTGGCAATGGCGTACAGCATCGGTAATATATCGGGCTGTCACATCAATCCCGCGGTCTCGCTGGGTGTGCTCATGAGCGGCGGAATGGAAGTGAAGGAATTCTGTGGTTATGTTGTTTCACAATGTCTCGGAGCACTGGCAGGTTCAGGCATTCTGGCCCTGATCTTCAACCTGGGTGATGTGAAAGATAAGACCGGCGGCTTTGGTTCAAATGGTCTCGGCGGTGTAAACGGCAGCGTGATAGCAGGTCTTCTGGTTGAGATCGTGCTGACTTTCATTTTCGTTACAGCCATCCTCGGAGTTACATCAAAGAAGGCTTCCCACGGTTCTTTCGGTGGTCTCGTGATCGGTCTTACACTTGTTGTTGTACATATTCTGGGCATCGGCTTGACCGGTACCAGCGTAAACCCCGCTCGAAGCCTTGGTCCCGCTATCGTGGCCGCTATCAACGGAAATACGGATGCCATTGCCTGTGTATGGGTATTTATCGTTGGTCCTCTCGTAGGTGCAGCGCTTGCGGCAATTGTATACAAGGCGCTTGAAGATGCAAAGAAATGACAATTCGGAGCTTATGGTATGAATTGACCGGAACTGCAGGAAAAAACATAAAGTTTTGTGATATTGGATAACAGGGTTTTAGAGAAATCAGGGGCCATGAGCTTAGGGCTTATGGCCCTGTTTTTGTAGGATTATGATAGGTCGTAGATGTGAACATTGTGTGATATATGTGATAGTTCTGTGTCTTCTATTGACTTTTCCAAAATGAGCCTTTATCATTTCTCTAGCAAAAAACAAAAGAGGCTGAGCATAAAAATTCATTATTGCAGAAGGGAGTTTCGACAGATGAGAGACGATTACAGGCATGAAGTCAAGCATGAGATCACTTATCTCGACCTGTTGACGATCAGACAGCGGATGCTGGCTATAGCAGAGAGTGATGCCCATGCAATTGACGGAAAGTATTATATCAGAAGCCTGTATTTTGATACACCGACGGATCACGCATTGCGGGAAAAGGCAGACGGCGCCCCGGTCAGGCATAAATACAGGATACGGTCATATAACAGGGATCCAAATTTTATAAGACTGGAGAAAAAAGGAAAATACGACGGCCTCGGAACCAAGGATATGGCAAGGCTTACGGCGGAGCAGACACAGGACATTATCGACGGAAACATCGAGTGGATGGCCGATGATCCTCAGTGGCTGGTTCGGGAACTGTATACCGAGATGAAGACCACATTGCTTGCACCGAAGACGATCGTAGATTATACAAGGCAGCCCTTCACCTACCGTCCCGGTAATGTGCGCGTAACGCTTGATTACGATATCAGAACAGGCCTTCGTTCCACGGATTTTCTGAACTATGATGTTCCGACGATTCCGGTCAAGGAATCGCCGATCCTGCTCGAAGTAAAATGGGACGGATTCCTGCCGGATGTGATCCGCAAGGCGGTACAGCTCGACAGACGCGCCGGAGCGTATTCAAAGTATCTGGCTTGCAGACAGTACGATTAACAAAGTAGGTATCCGGAACGAGGCTAGCCGGTTACGGATACGAAAATAATTATAAAGGAGATCACTTATATGACTTTTTTAGCAACTTCATTTTCAGACATTTTTAAATCCAGCTTCCTTGAGAACGTGACCAGCGTCAGCATTCTCGATATGGTACTTGCGATCGTTCTTTCATTCTGCGTAGGCCTTTTCATCTTCTTCGTATACAAGAAGACCTGCCAGAGCGTTATGTATTCAACAGGTTTCGGTGTAACACTGATCGCTCTTACGATGATCACTGCATTTGTTATCCTGGCGGTAACGAGTAATGTCGTTCTGTCTCTCGGTATGGTCGGCGCCCTTTCAATCGTGCGTTTCCGTACCGCCATCAAGGAACCCCTTGAGATCGCATTCCTGTTCTGGTCTATCGCAGCCGGTATTGTACTTGCGGCAGGCATGATCCCGCTCGCAGTATTCGGAAGCGTACTGATCGGTATCGTACTGATCATATTCGTAAATCGCAAGACCTTTGTAAATCCCTACATCATCGTACTCCGCGTCAATGACCAGAAGGCGGAGACCGCAGCGGTAAAGTATCTTGAAGGCAAGGTAAAGAAGTGCATGGTAAAGAGCAAGACCGTTGCAAAG
Source organism: Lachnospiraceae bacterium (assembly GCA_017960415.1). Next base: position 143 of record JAGCZE010000387.1, on the reverse strand, counting down.
GGCATTATCGAACTGAATCTTGATATCCGTTTGATCGATGAGAACACCGACTTTATCAATGAGCTTGCCGATATGGAAGGCGTGGAAAGCGCAGTATTGGTTAGCTATAATGGAGATTACATGGCATAACGGCTGATATTACG
>JAGCZE010000386.1 GCA_017960415.1 Lachnospiraceae bacterium | reverse complement strand
GATGCCTTGTGGAATATGCTCGTTCCTTCGTCGACCTTCTCCTTAAATACATTTGCATAATACGTAACTTTCTTGAGCAGTTCGGTATCGTTAAGCGATCTTTCCGACTTTGCGATCCTTAATTCCTCCCTGAAGTCTTTAAGCATCTCGTCCTGTTTTTTCTGTATCTTCTCGTCCAGCTCAGCCTTTTGAACCGCTTCGGGCGAGAATTTATCCACCTTGTTGCCGTGGGCAAATACAGGAACTTCAACAGGCTTATTCGGATCCATCTCTCTAAGGTTTTCGGGCATCATTATGGCAAAGGCTTTATTGACACCTGAGAAAAGACTCTTATCGTTGTCGGCCAGCTCCGAGAGCTTCATATTTTCCCACTCTTCATCCTTAACTACCCTGATCTGTCCCGATTCGATCCTCTCCTTCACAACCGAGAATCTGTCAACCGCAGCATATATCTCTTTTTTGGTCAGTCCCTGGCCTTCGAGGGTATGAACGAGTCCGTTGGTAGTCATGACCCGGATCTTTTCGGCCATACGCTCGGATGCAACAGTGATGGAATCAAGGGTCGGTTCCATGAAATGCCGCTTATCCGGCGCCAGTCTGATAGTTCCGAAGGAATTGTCATTATCTATTCCGGTTATTCCGATGACTTTTGTTTTATCCTCCGACAATTTTAATAACAGATTGCTTACGTTACGGTCGTGATTAAAGCAGATATAATCGAGGAGCTGGATATCGGCCAGATCCTTTAATGCCGGGGATCCGTCAAATGCTGTGGCGGTATGCTTCGCAAATTCGTCACCGGGTCTTATCGCATTTATATCTATTCCGGGCGCCCTGTCCATAAATACGCCTTCGGTGATCTTATCCCCGACCTTAATCTGCATGGTAGTGGCATGTGCCAGCACGTTCGGTGTGCCCAGAAGCTCGCCGACCTTGGACATTGCAACATTACGCTTCTCTATAGTGCCGTTCCGGTCTGCCCCGGTATCTATATAATTTGATTTCAGTTTTTCCGGCAGCATATGGGCATCAAATAAGAGTTTGCTGTATATGCGGTGAAATACCCTGTCGGATCTAAGACGCAATGCGGTTTCGTTATCATACCCGAGCTTTTTCAGGTCATAATCGGAAAACGAGTAACGGTCCTTATCAGCGCCGCTGCTGAGATATTCATATGTACGCCTGAAGGCCTCGGCATATTCGGGATTTCCGTTTTCTCCCTGCTGGGCGCTTATGGCATTTTCGAACAATTGTCTTAACTGAGCCTTGCCGTTGACCGATGCGGCTGCGGTAAAGAAGCCCTCCACCGGCCTGCCGTCACTGCCTGTATATGATATCGGGAATCTTGAGTTGTTATTGCCCGCCATCTTTCTGAATACCTGATCCCCGGGCATTTCCAGCCTGATATGTTCAGGATTATCAATACCGAGGATATCGGTCTTTTGGAGAGTATATTTTATTCCCGTCCCGACAGGCTTACCCAGGAGAGGTTCTATTTTCTTATTCTTGGGAACAGGTTCACCTAAGATCTCTTTTCTCAGCTTTTGATCCCTGATCTTATCCGCTTCCTTTTTTTTGTTGCTCTTATATGCATTAATAGTCTGGAGTTTCATGGACTTCATCATATAGAACTGATTGATCTTCTGTACGTTCCTTATGCGTCCGGGGCTCAGGGAATCGAGATCGTATTTACACCAGTCCTTCTCCGGAATGACTCTGAGCATCTGCGGCCTGATCTCACCGACCGGAATGTTGTTTTTTTTGTAGAATTCCTTTCCTTTGGTGATAGCCTCCTGCAGTATTTCCGTGCGTTTCCACGCGGCTTCGATCTCATCTTTCGACAGTCCGTAACCTCTTAAGGTCATGCTCAGCTGTTCCTGCGTCAGAGCCATGATCCTGTTCGCGGTTTCCTCTCCTATCGCGCACATATCTTCAGGCAGGATAAAGCGGCTTCCCCATTTGTTTTCCTGCCCTTTTTTCGGAACGTTGGATCCAAAGGACATATCGTTATCGATCAGTGTGATACCCGTCAGTTTCAGTTTTCCGTCCACCATACCGAAACGGGTCATGTAATTACCGGAATGTCTGTCCAGATTACCGCAGACAAAGTCGATCGCCTGCATCGCCGCAATGTCATCGAATACGGCGGGATTATTATAAGCTTCTTTATCCGCTGTGAGCATCGGGTTCTTATCATCAAGGTCGTTAAGGTTATGATCAAAGGCCTTGGTCATAAATGTTCCCGCCGTCGGTACGCCGTTGATCACAGCGATCATGGGTTTGGCTTCCGCCACAAGTCCTTTTTTGCCCAGCAGTGTTGAGACTGCGCTCATGGCGCAGTTTCTCTTATCAACATTACAGCCTTCTTTGGTGGCAAGATAATGGTTGCTGTCATTGATATATACACGGTTGTTCCGATAAAGCTTATTGTATTCCTGCGAGAACTCAAGGAATCCTTTGAGGAAGTCCTTATCATTTACCACCTGCTGTCTCTCCTGAAGCGGCAGTATATCAGTAAGCAGTGTAGTTACATAGGCCTCTGCAAATTTTTTCGCCGTCGGGTAATCATTAGGGTTTGGACCGCCGAATCTCCCTTTTTTTACGGCTTCAGAAAGAGTAAGCCCAAGAAGCCCAGCGTTTACCATCTCTCTGTCACTCATTTTGGCGACTTCGAGAAATAGCGGCGTCAGCCCGGGATATTTCGTGCTGAGGCTCATCAACAGATTTTTTTTATCCTCTTCAGGATTTACATATGTCGATGCCGTAAAGTATCCGTCAAGGTCACCGCCTTCCGCCCCGTCAACCTTTACCGGTATTCTTGTAGAAAGCTGTCCGCTCTGACTGACAACCTGCTGATCCCCGAAATCGGCGGTTATGGTCTTGCCGAGGCCAATGATGTCATCCAAGGTCAGGGGCTTATCCTTATTGAACTCGATCGAATCAAAAGCCACACTGTCCTGAACCAGCACCTTCCTGACTTCGTTCGCGATCTCCTTCATTGCCGGATCGCCGTTGCCGAAGATAACCCTATCACATTCCTCAAGAGCCCTGCGGTAGGTATCTTTAAAGGCGTTCAGGCTGATCTCATCCATAACCGGAAGATTTCCGTTTTCATCGGGTCTGTAAAAATCCTCCGACAGCTGATCGATGGCCCATATCCAGCGTGCGAAATCCTCATATTTTCCTGCTTTTCCCGTGCCGGAAGCCGTCTCGTCGATCCGGCGCGAAATATCCATATATTTCTTCTGGAGTTCGGTCACATAGACTTCATTGGTACCGTTGTTGATGTCATTTTCGTTCCCGTTATTCTCATTTCCGTTTTTCCTGGGCATTTTTTCCTCCGTACAGCCGATGCATGCAGCTGTATAATCATTACTTTTCTCAATTATTTCGTATCGTAAATAATACTTGTAGCTATTTCAATGTAGCAGCTCTCTGTTTTACCGTAGTTTTGACAGAAAACGCTTCGGGGATTATAATTTTGTACATCACATGATCAATATTATTTCGTAAATCACATGATTATAAGGAGCCACATGATACTCACCGAACGCCTGATCTTAAAACCCTCCGATACCGCATTTGCCGGGGAGCTGGTACGTTATTACACCGAAAACGCCGAATATTTTGCGCCCTACAACCCTGCCTACACGCCCGATTACTGTACGATAGAGCGTCAGGAAAAGCTTCTCGAAAATGAAATATATCTGGCAGAAAAAGGACGCGGCAGATACTATTACATGTTCTTAAAGGACGCTCCCGACAGACTTGCAGGCATCATAAGCTTTGTACGCATCCGTCCTCTTCCCTATGCCAGCACGATCTTTGGCTATGACCTTGACCACTCACTCTGGGGACTCGGGATAGCCACCGAAGGTTGCCGTGCGTCAATAGAAGATGTATTCGCCAATACCGATGTTCACAGGATCGAAGCGAGAGTATCCGCAGACAACTCCCGCTCCGAAAAACTCCTGGAAAAACTCGGATTTACCTATGAGGGTATTGAGTATAAAAGCATTTTTATCAACGGGCAGTTCCGCGACCATAAGCGCTACGCACTGCTTAGACCGTAGATTTTATTTCTTCCCCGGTAATTTTATCTCCTTTAACTTTTTATTTCCTTCCTTTTTTACATTCTGATGAAGGCCTTTGCTTCCGGTTTTCTCATTCTTCTCCCGAAGCTTAAATTCGCTCTTCATCTTTGCAAACACCGCTTTATTGATATTGCGGGTCTCAATAGGCTCATCAAGCTTTTGAGGGCCGTAATCCGCTGTCTTGATCTGGGTCCATCCCTTTTCGTACCCTGAGGAACCTTTGCCAAAGCTCATGCGTTTTTCATTGATGTCAAATTCCATATCAACGAGTATGGATTTGCCGCAGCCGATACTCCGGGCCGCAGTAACATAAGCATTCATGGCGCTTTGGGTGTAGCCTGACATCCCTTTTTTGTTCGAAGCTGCCTTTGCGTTATTCAGGACAAACTTTCCGGCACCATTGATCAGCTGATAATTGCAGCTTGAGATCTTTTCTCTTAGCCTGTCTGTATCCAGTCCCTCCATTTCGGTTGTTTTGGGCAGGTGTGCGATCGTCTCGACAGCCTTAAACATATCCCTGTAACCGTTGGTTTTCAGGCTCATCGCGCCGTTCCGGGGCGCACCGTCTTTGCTGATCGGTGAAGGCAGCTGCAGATAAACCCGGCGCATCTGCTCAATATAATCATCGGGCTTTACCTTTTCATTGAGCCCGTACTGCATTGCGCTGACCTCACCCGCCATTCTGGCTGCCTTCGAAGGATCGGCCAGAAACAGTCTCAGCTGATCGTCCCTGATCGTATCAAGCCCGAATTCTTTTCTGATCTCCTTTGCGGCAGCATGGACCCTTTCGAGGTTGAATGCTGTCAGTATGCCGGGGTATTTCTCAAATTTCTTTTTTAGCATAACTGCCGCCATTACCTTTGAGAGGTCCCCGATCATCTCCTGTCTGGTACCGTTGGCTGCCGCGCGGCCCGTATGAAGATTGATATAACTGTCGTAATCTACAGGAAGTCCGTCTTTCTTATAATTCCGTATAAAAACACGTTCAGGCTTTGAAGATGCTTTTTCAGGTTCCTGCGCCGGTCTGAGCATTTCGGTGTCGATCCCGTCTCCCACGGCCCTTTTGTGTTCTTTTGCAAGATCGTTCAGCAGCTCTGTTTTCGTGCCCGGATAATTCTGTTTTTTCATGCTGCTGAATATTGCTTCCGCCATACGCACACGGCGTGCCTCCCTTTCCGATCTCGTATGCTTCTTCAAAGGATTGTTCAGCTGTCTTGTTTTGTAGCGCAGATAAGTGCTTATCGCTTCGAGGGTTTTGTCATACTGTTTCTTATAAGCTGCGCCTGTATCCCCGAAAGGATCGACATTTCTGTTGGCCAAAGCTGTTTTCTGCATCTCGGCCAGGGCTTTTAATTCCCTTTTCATATCGGAGAACTGGTCGGATGAGATAACATTTTTGTCAACCTTGCCAAGGAACGTGTACATCTCCGAAATATCACCGGTCATCATGACCCTGTCATATGCCGAAGGCTTCGCCGCTATGAGTTTGTCCAGTTCAAAGACGCTGCGGTCTTTTAAGTTGGTACCCTTAACTTTATAATTTTGAAAAATCTCTTCCGCACAACTTCTCAGGCTCCGCAGGTTCTCCAGGCGCTTCGCGGGAGTAAGGCTCTTCCCGCTTACTGCCTTCTCCCAAATCTTGCGCATTTCAGCTATGGCAGGAGTGTATTCCCTGACAATCTCTCTGTTTTCCTCCAGATTTCTTTTGGCATCATCCGGAAGAGTCTTTTCATCCCTGACCTCATTTTTATTAATATATTCCTGTGCGCGACTTAATCTTGATTCCAAACCCGACAGTATGCGCACAAACGAACTGACTGCATACATATCTGAAGCCGGATATCCCGCCTCAAGCAGCTGTACCCTTGCCTTTGCGTCTTCAAGTGCCCATCCGAAGCCTCTTCCCGCGTCGGCTGTAAATTCTTCCCAGTCGTTGTCAAATACTTTTTTGATCTTTAATTTGGTGAAATCGTTTTTGCTTATGGACAGGGCCTTCTCCATACGTTTCACCTGCAGTTTATATTCCGCAAGAAGTTCATCCCTGGTGGTATCTCCGGTGCTCAGGTGTTCTTCGAGCATATCCGTGGTTTTCTTCGCCCCGCACGCCGCCTCGATCATACCTGTTTCCCTAAGATTCCGGACGATCTGCCCGTCATTTATTG
>JAGCZE010000385.1 GCA_017960415.1 Lachnospiraceae bacterium | reverse complement strand
TTTACCGGAACCGCATCGGTCATACTTGAATAATAATAGGTTTCGGTTGACGGATCCGATCCGTATATATCACCCTCATAAGCCGTAAATGCCACATTGTTATCCGCAAATCTGATAAGTCCGCCACATCCGTCGGGCACGAAAACATATCCGGGGATCATATCCTTTGCCTGTGCCGGACCATATTTCTTCGTAACCGGATCGTAGATTTCGGCCTCTCCGCCGCTGGCTCCAAGGAAAGGAGTAAGTATGACGGCCGTAAGTTTCTGCAAACCCTCTCCGCCGATCTCTTCAAAAGGTACCCGGTAACTGATGGAATCTTCATTCAGATCGATATAGACCGAAAGCTTCAGGTCGATCAGATTCATGTCTACATCAAGCCTTAACCTCGATGGATCGTCATTCAGTCTGAATAGCTGTGAACTTGCGCCTTTTTCCGAAGCGGAAGAAATATATTTTGTTGTCTCCTGCTCGCTGTATTCGACCGTTACAAGTGAATTCGCAATTCCTATATATGTGCTGTTGAGGTTCTTTTCCTTTGGTTCGGAAGCCTTCAGTATCTCTTCGTCGGTCTTTGCCGCTGCGATATTCTTCTTCAGTTCTGCCGAAAAGGGTGCGTCAAGTCCGGTTTTCCATGTATATCCACTGCGCTTGTCGACCACCGCAAATATGTCCCTGTCGTCACGGTAATAGTACTTCACCGTATCGGTTTCATACAGAAATTCATATGAATCCACCGATCCCACCGCTATCTCCGCTTTTTCGGGCGCGGGACGCGTATCCCTGTTTGTATCGATATATCCGTAGGAGCCGGTCATGCCCGTAAACATTGCTGTTATCAGGGCCAGCGCCGTTGCTTTGAAACCGGCGCGTCGTATCTGCCTCTTCCCGGTCTTAATTAATGAACTAAATGACATTCAGCACCAGCTCCCTTCCTACAGAAATAATAAAGTTGATCAGCTGTTCAAACATAATGGTTACGATCAGTGCGATTATGACTGCCACCAGCATAAAGAAGAAGGTCATGATAAAGCTCTTTACCGTCTCCCCGAAGCTGTAATCGTGTACATTCATCAAACCGCAGAACAGGCTCACGCAGCTCCAGATAATACTGATCACCAGAATGATCGTCAGGATAAAGCTTTCGTTGTAAGTCATCCCGTAGCTTAAGATCACAATAGCGATCATTCCGATAAGCAGCGGTGCTGCGGCATATGCCGGAAGCATAAACACTGTTTTAAGTGATCCGTCACCGTCATTGATCGAGGTAACCAGCCAGTTGCAGATGATGAACAGGATGATCAGAACAAAGAAACCTGCGATGGTTCCGCCGATGTCCATATCCTCAATCGCCGTATACTGGTAAATGAAACCCTTCTGTGTTTTGTACACCATATATACGATGAATGCCAGAAGATAAATTATCGAAGCGCCGATAACTCCTGCTTTACCGTGTCCCTGACCTGCTGTCTTTGCGGAGTATCTGACATTTCCGACCCTGATATCGTAATATCTGTCATTCGGATGTCTCGCAACCCTGAACATATACAGCACTTCTCCGAGTATCGGAGTATCAAGCAGCCTGTTATTGAAATCACGTTTAAAAGCTTTAAGCTTTCCGTTTTTATCGACCTTTTTGATTATCAGGGAAAGCGCTATAATAAAGAGAATTCCGAAGAAAACAAACGGAAGTATCTTCTGTATCTTCTCGTTTCTGACCTCCCAGAAAGCCTCCGAATAATAATCCCTGTTCTCGGCTACCTTGAAGTGTTCAAGGGACTCTTCATATCTTTCGGCGTGGAACAATGCTTTTCCGACACCGTTATGTGCGAGCATCGACATCTGGTTCAGCCTTAAGACTTCGGTCCAGGATTCCAGCGATCTTTCGTACTCGCCGGCCTCATAGAGTCCCATGGCACTGAAGATCATCTCCGCATAATCGGTAGGCTTGAAGGACTGAAGATAACCTTTTTCCTTGTCTACCGCCCAGATATAACCGTTTGAATCAACCGCTATCGCAGGCAGTGAAGAGAACAGTCCGGCAATATCCATATCCGTCACGCTGGATCCGAATTCGAAAATAAATTCTCCGTTCTTCGAATAAACCTCAACATAGCCTCTTTCACTGGCCGTGTATATAATACCGTTCTTATCTACGGTAACATCCGTAATATCATCCCAACCGACTATACCTTCCTTGAACATGTTTCCGCCTGAGGTATTGTGCTTCTTAAGGCAGTTTTCCTCGGAACCCATGCTGGTGGAGTAAACTATACCGTCAGGATCGACGAATACGTTCGAAAATGTAGTCGGAACCGTTGCTGTCAGATTCGCAAGCTGGTCTCTTGTAAACAGTATCTTCTGCAGCATCTGCGAGAAGGTCAGTTTAGTCTTATTAACCGCGAAATATCCCAGAAATTCGCCTGTTCTCGCAAGCTGTATAATGCCATTGTATACACCCTCGCTGATCACATACATGTTACCGGCGTTGTCTACGGCAACCTTCAAAGGATCATAATTCGTGTCGGAAAATGACGGTGCTGTCGGTCTTTCAAATTCCTCAACCAAGGCAAATTCCGGATCATATTTGAGGATCTTCTTTGCTCCGTTGTCGGCAATGTAGATATAACCGTCCTTTGTTACGAACACACCCATCGGAGTTTTCAGGTCCTTACCCTTGATCTCGCCGATATAACTGTCCGACGCGATATCGTATTTTACGACCCTTGAATTGCCCGGATCGCAGATATACATCATATCATTGTCGTCAATGAAGATATCCGCGGGCTTCGAAAGTTCCAGAGCAGTAACCGTCTTATCCGGAAGATAAGCATCCTGGGTACGCGGAAATTCGTAAGATCCCGATTTGATCTCAAGCGTGTAAGTATAGCTGGTCGCCTGCTGGGCGCTGACCCCTCCCGGTGAGAGCACGGCAGTCAGCAGCATTGCCAGCACCATGCAGACTAGAATTCTGCTTCTGAATGACTTTTTCATATGTTTTCCCTTATTTAATACCCGAATGGCTCATTGTATTCATAACCTGTGACTGCATTACTATGAAGATTATAAGGTTCGGCAGGAACAATATGACACTGGCTGCAGCCTGCATACCCGCCGCCGCCACCGTGTTGTTCGTCGAAAGCGAGGAAAGATAGAATGCCAGGGTCCTCATCGAATCATCCGTGATGAAGTTGTTCGATGCCTCAACCGCGCCCCAAACCTGCTGGAAAGTAAGTACTATACTGGTCGCAAGCGCCGGTTTGGTCAGCGGGACGATGACCTTTCTTATGACTGTAAGGTCATTTGCCCCGTCCATTACGGCAGCTTCGATCAATGCATCGGGTATCTGGTCGGTGAACTGCTTCACCAAGAACAACCCCACCGGCATCGCCGCAAGCGGCAATACGTGAGCCCACCAGGTATCGAGCATTCCGGACTTTACGATCACAAGATATCTCGGAACCGCAACCGCCGTAGGCACAAACATGAGCGCCAGCTGGTTGATCTCGAACAGTGCTTTCTTGGCCCTGAACTTTTTCTTCGAAAATACATAAGCCGCGAGGATCGTGATAACAAGATTCAGAACTATCGTTATCAAGGTTACGATGGCGGAATTCAGCAGATATCGCGACATCGGGATTCCCGTCGTGGACGATAATTCAAACAGATCCTTGAAATTCTTCGAAGTCGGATTCTTGACAAATATCGTCGGAGGGAAAGCAAAGAGCTCACCTAACGGCTTAAATGCCTGATTGATCACATATACTACCGGGATTATCATAAATACCGCAAGCGGTATCAGGATCAGGTAGAATTTGATCTGACTTGACGAAAAATACTTGGGGTTGATCTTTGCACCCATGAATTTTGATCTTCTGCGTCTACTCTTTTTCATCAATGTTCTCCATTATACTATCATTCATCCTGTGACCCGAAAAACTTATGAGCAACTATATTAAACAGATAAACAATTATCAGCAGTACTACCGAAACAGCCGCCGCGTATCCCATCTCGTACCTTATGAAACCGTAATCGTCAATGTGGTTCGTGATCAGCTGTCCCGCGTATTCCGGGGTGGGATTGGCTCCGGAAAGCGTAACTCCGATCCATCCCATGTTGAAGGCATTTACGATCGCCATGACTGCTCCGAACAGCATCTGGGGCTTCATTGAAGGGATCGTGATATAGATGATCTCCTGGAAACGGTTCTTCATTCCGTCCACATAAGCCGCTTCGTACAACTCCTCATTGATATTTAAAATACCGGAGATCATAGCAAGAAAACCTATTCCCATTGCCGACCAGAGTGAGATCAGGATCATGATCTGCATGAAATAATCCTTGGTCAGCAAGAACTGTATCGGTGTATCTATCAGGTTGAGCTCGAGCAGGATATTGTTCACGATACCGCGCTGGTCACCCGAAAAAATACTCTTCCAAACTACTCCGATGAAAACCTGTCCGACCATGGAAGGCGTATATACCGCAAGGGATATGATCGTCCTCGGGATCGCCTGTATCTGGGCCAGCATCCATGCCAGCAGGAACGATATCGCGTACCCGCCCGGCCCGACGATCAGCGCATACAGGAAGGTATTCGGAAGAACCTTTTTCATGAACACCGTATCCTGGGTAAACAGGTAGATGTAATTCATAAGGCCGGTAAAATCAGGCTTGTTGATAACATCAAAGTATGTAAAACTCAAGCCTATCGCGATCACGACCGGTATGAGGATGAACAGTGAGAACAACAGTGCATACGGCAGCAACAGCATTCCCGCCTGCCGGGTCTCCCGCTTTTCCCGGACGCCCCCGGAATTGTACATCTTAAGCCTTCTTTTTTCGAAAATACTCATTGTGTGAGTCTCCTTTTTACTTCCTCATCTGCTCTTCTATCCAGTCAACATCCCTGATCACATAAGGTTTCAGGATTTCCCCGTTCTCGCCGAGGAATCCGAGTTCCTGCATCTTTTTCTTTATCTCCCGGTTGATCGGGATCGTCTGTTCATCGATGACTACCTGCGCCGAAGTACCGTCGTTGATCATCTTGTTCCAGATATCGGACAGGGATCTTTCAACAAGATACTGTCCCATCGATCTCGGACCATCCCTCCGCCACTTGACCGGTTCAAGAACTATATCCTTGTCAGCCTGGTCCATCGGGATCTCTTCAAGCGCTTCCATATTGGAGGTCACCCAGAAGAATTCCTTTCCGTAGGTAGATCTTAACGTAAATGTGTAATCGGTCTGTGTTTCCTTTGAAGTCCACCATTTCAGGAACTCCCAGGCTTCTTTAGCATTGTTGGTATCCTTGAATATCACCCCGCCGGTTCCGTTCGCGACATACCAACGGCTGATGCTGCCGTCCTCCTGCTCGGTACCGGGATAGGCTGCAAGCGCCCACTGACCCTCGAGCTCGGGAGCACCGTTCTTCAGAAGGATATATTCACTCGAATCAATGATCCCGACCGGAAGGATCGAGTATCTGAATGAGTTA
>JAGCZE010000384.1 GCA_017960415.1 Lachnospiraceae bacterium | reverse complement strand
TGCGTTTCCCTGTTTGTATACGTAATTATATATTGCTATTCACGATTTATTTTTCCGGTTCACTTAAATCGTTGCTTTAAGTTTCCCGGGTATCACACTATGCTCTCGTATATTTCTTCAGTGTATCAAGTACAGCTCCCTTGCCGCGGAGCATCTCCTTTACCATACCCGTGATCTTTCCGCTCAGTCCTATCCCGGGAAGATCGATCGCGAACAATGTCTTGTTTGAAAGAATGGGCTTCAGCATTTCTTCATTAACACTGTCGGGATCTCCGAACCTGACACCCGAGATCATCTCCTGTAATTCCGCAAGCATCGGATCACTGCTGCATTCAAATTTCTCACCATTGTCGTCAATCCCTGTCATATAGCGGATCCACCCGGCTATTGCAAGAGGGACATATGTTAATTTTGCAACATACGATGCGGTGTGATCGTTTGTGTCAACATTGTTTTTACTATCGACTTCGGCATATGCCTTCAGTGTTTCACCGAATCTGATCGGTACTTTCTGGCTTGTATCGCAGGCAATCCTCTGAGGGGTGTCGGGCATATACGGATTGGGCAGACGCTCCTCGATAACTTCGCGGATAAAATCTTCCGGCTTGATGATACCCGGATCGGTCACGACAGACATACCCTCCTGATAACCGATTTTCTCAACAAGAGCTTTCAGTTCGGGTGAAGTCATTTCGGAAGCGATGCTCTTATACCCGAGCAGACATCCGTAAACAGCCAGAGCTGTATGGAGAGGATTCAGGCACGTGCATACCTTCATGCGTTCGAACTTGTTGACGGTATCCCTGTCTGTCAGATATACACCCGCTTTATCAAGTTCCGGCCTGCCGTTGGGGAATCTGTCTTCGATCACGAGATACTGGGGCTTCTCCGCATTAACAAATGTAGCCGTATATCCTCCTTTGCCTGTGATCTTTATATCCATTCCCTCGAGCCCCGCGCCGATCAGCTCGTCGGCAACACTCTGTGCGGGTCTGGGTGTGATCTTGTCGATGGTGGTCCAGGGGAATGAAACCTTCTCTTCGTCCGATACCCAGGCGAGGAACTCATTGGTCACGAAGCCTCTGACCTCCCATTCCTGAGCTACGGTAACAACAGCGGTTCTGAGCTTCTCGCCGTTTCTTGAGCAATTGTCGGTGCTGACCATGGCAATGGGCGCTGCACCGGCTTTAAAGCGCTTGTACAGGAGTGCGGTCACCTTGCTCATCGCATGTGAGCATCCCAGGGGGCCGTTCTCGAAATCTTTCTGTGCCAGACCTGTATACTCACCATGCATATCCTTCAGGGCATATCCCTTTTCGGTGATCGTAAATGTGACCATCTGAAGTGAAGGATTCTCAAATATCTTCTCAAGCTTTTCCTGATCACCGGCAAATGCCCCATCGCATTTCAGGGCTCCCGCAACCGATCCGATCAGAGTCTTCTGAAGCTTGCCGTCGGGCATCAGCGAAATCTGTATACCGAGATTATCAAACGGGGTATAGCTTAAGTCCACCATTTCATAGTCAAAGGTTTCCGCGGCGATCACACCGGATTCTGATAAGCCTTTATTCATAAGATCCTGCATTACGATCGCATGGAATGCCCTGAATAAGCTTCCGGCTCCGAAGTGGACCCACACCGGTTTCTCAAAAGTCTTTTTTGCCGCTTCCCTAACATCAAACTCAGGCAGTGTGATATCGGCATCCTGCCAGAATTTCTTGTCACTCAGTGAATTGTAATCTAACTTCATATGCAAACCTTTCATATGTTAATTTAATCTTAATTTAATTCAATCTCGTTTTAATTATTTTGCCTTTGCTGCTTTGTCGATCGCTTCCCAGAGTCCGTTCAGATATGTCGCACCGAGTGCACGGTCATACAGACCGTATCCGGGCATTGCAACTTCTCCCCAGATCATGCGTCCGTGGTCGGGACGGATAGGACCTTCAAAGCCTGTCTCGTACAATGCTCTCATGATCTCATACATATCAAATGTTCCGTCGCTGCTTAAGTGAGCCGACTCCTCGAAATCATCGGGAGAATTGAATTTCAGGTTTCTTACATGTGCAAAATGGATACGTCCTTTCAGCGCTCTGATCATATCCGGAAGATCATTCTCCAGATTGGTCCCGTAGCTGCCCGAGCAGAAGGTCACACCGTTGTGTACGTCGTCAACCGCATGCATCAGGCGCAGGATATTCTCCTTGTTGATGATGATCCTCGGAAGTCCGAATACGCTCCATGCCGGATCATCGGGATGTATTGCCATCTTGATATCATATTTATTGCAAACCGGCATGATCCTCTTCAGGAAATAAACCAGATTGTCAAACAGCTTCTCATTGTCGACACCGGCATACATCTCAAATAACTCTTTTACCCTTGCCATACGCTCGGGCTCCCAGCCGGGAAGGATCGCACCGTTGGCATCGCCTGCTATTGATTCGAACATCTTCTCGGGATCAAGTGCGTCAACCGCAGCCTGTGTATATGCGAGTACCGTCGATCCGTCGGCACGCTTCCTTGCCAGCTCTGTTCTGGTCCAGTCAAATACGGGCATGAAATTGTAGCATACCAGATGTATGTCTTCCTTACCGAGGTTCTCAAGCGTTTCGATATAATTGTCGATATACTGTTCACGGTCGGAAGAGCCGATCTTGATCGCATCATGCACATTGACGCTCTCAATTCCTGAAATATGAAGGCCCGCAGCCTCAACCTCTTCCTTTAGCGCACGTATCTTCTCGGGTTTCCACACCTCTCCGGGTGTAGTATCATAAAGTGTTGTGATCACTCCGGTCACTCCGGGGATCTGGCGTATCTGCCACAATTTGACGGTATCGAATGCCGAACCGTACCACCTGAATGTCATTTCCATAGCAGCTTTTCCTTTCATCAGAATATCCGTTAGGTCTTTTTTACTGTGCGGAAGAACAGCTCTTTCCGCCAATGATTCCGTGCATTGATTATAACACTATTATATTTCCATTCCAATGAAAAAATTGCTGTTTTGAAGCCAATTTGTACTACTTTTTATGTAAAAATTGCTTTTTGTATAAAATAATAGTATCATTGAGATACCGGACCTGATTGTAAAGCTTATTTAAATAAAGGAATCCTTTTATGAATAATCTGTATGAAACGTTAGGTATAAGTTCCGGTGTTGCCGTCGTGATCCTCTCGGTTGCCTTCATGCTGCTCGGAGGTTATCTGATGACGCGGATCACCAAGAAGCTCAAGCTGCCGAATGTTACTGCCTACATCGTAACAGGCATACTGATCGGACCTTATGTCCTGAATCTTGTACCGCCCAATGTTGTCGGTGGTACCGCTTTTCTGCCGGATATCGCGCTGGCATTTATTGCTTTCAGCACCGGAGAATATTTCCGCTTCGGCGTTCTGAAAAAAAACGGTCTGAAAGTGGTCGTGATCACGGTAGCGGAAGCATTATACGCGGCGATCCTTGTATTTATCCTTACTTACTTTATCCTGCGGCTCGATCTTGCTTTTTCCATCGTGCTCGCCGCACTTGCGACCGCAACGGCTCCCGCGTCGACAATGATGACCATACGCCAGACCCATGCTCACGGAGATTATGTCGATACGCTTCTGCAGGTCGTTGCCCTGGATGATGTTGTGGGCCTTGTGATCTACAGTATTGCGATCTCAGTTGCTACAGCCTCGATATCGGGCGAAGCCCCGGGAGTCTCAAGTATTTTGATCCCAATCGGCAAGAACCTGCTGGTTATCGTGATCGGTGCCTTGTTCGGACTGATCCTCAAGGCTATGATCGGCAAGCATTCGACCGATAACCGTCTGATCATTTCCATCGCAGTGCTCTTCACCTTCTGCGGCCTGTGCGCCCTGATCGATATCTCGCCGCTGCTCGGCTGCATGTTTATCGGAACCGTCTATATCAATACGACCGATGACGAGCGGCTGTTTGCCCAGCTGAATTACTTTTCGCCGCCCCTATTGCTCCTGTTCTTTGTCAGATCGGGCATCAATTTCGACCTCGGAGCACTGACATCAAAAGGTGCCATCGGCAATGTACCGCTTCTCGTCATTGGCATCCTGTACTTCATTGTCAGGATAATAGGCAAATATATCGGTGCTTTTGCCGGAAGCGCCGCCGTTCATTCCTCGAAAGAGATCCGTTATTATCTCGGACTTGCCCTGATACCCCAGGCCGGTGTTGCAATAGGACTTGCCGCACTCGGAGCGAGAACCCTGGGCGGAGAGACCGGCAACGCGCTTGAGACCATAATCCTCTCATCCAGCGTGCTGTACGAACTGATCGGTCCTGCCTGTGCGAAACTGGGCCTGCATCTGTCACATTCATTTTCGGATAAGCTTGAAGACATCGTCACAGTTGCGGAAACCGATGAGACCGGACATAAGAAAACCAGCGTTGAGCTGCTGATAGAGCGTATCGCAAAGATACAGGAAGAGATACCCGAGCACGAAGTCGACCCGAACGAACAGGCATTTACCGAAGCCGCGGAAAATTACATGCAGTATCACGGGCCCATCAGACGGGGCGGACGAAGGCGATTTATCATATAAGATGTTTAGTGACCGACTGATTGTATTTCACTGAAGAAAAACATTCCTACAGAAAGGGGTAAAGCCCGATATCCATGAGATACCGGGCCGGTCAGATATGTTTATTCTGGATATCATCATCAATAATACCGATCCCATCGCAAATGCGCTCGGGAAATGGTCCATTGAACTGAGCACGGCGGGTGTGCTCCTAAAACTTGTGATCACGATACTGCTCTCGGCTGTAATAGGCTGTGAACGCGCCACAAAGCGTCATTCTGCCGGTTTAAGGACTTTCGTACTGGTTTCCCTGTCCTGTACCATAGCGATGATCCTGGACAGCTTTCTGTTCATTACAACAGGGGTTCACATTTTCTTCCTATCGGCAGCTTCGATCATCGCGCTTTCGATCATATGCGTCAATTCGCTTTTTGTCAGCTCCCGCAGCCAGATCAAAGGCCTTACGACTTCAGTCGCAATGTGGACCTGCGGAATGCTGGGTCTGACAATAGGTGCGGGATATTATACCGCGTCGCTGATCATTTTTGTCGCGCTGTATATCACGCTTTCGATCTTTCCGACATTTGAGAAATATCTTAAAAACCGTTCCAATCACTTCGAGATACATCTTGAGCTGACAGAGAGCAAGTATCTTCAGGATTTTGTCACAACGATCCGCAAGCTGGGAATGCGCATTGACGATATCGAGTATAATACCGCATATGCCGGCTCCGGCCTGAGTGTATATACGATCTCGATTTCCATCGGCAATGAAGATGTCAAGAAATACAAAACACACGCCGAGCTGATCGAGGCCCTCAGAACCCTGAAATATGTTTATCACATAGAAGAGATGACGATCTGAGTATCACTTTACAGTATTTACGACACCTGCGAATACCGGAGTACCGGTTTCGGTATCCATGATCGCAAATGCAAAGGGTCTGTCCAGAACGACTTTCTTTCTGACTTTGGGCTCCTGAACCGAGGTCGTAGTAGCCTTAAAGTCGATGATCGTTACCGCTGCTGCCTTTGTACCGTTCTCGTCAAGCTCGATATGCGTCTTCTGGATCACGCTGCCGATGTAGAGCAGAAGCTCGGGATTGAGGGTTGAGGGGTCGATCATATCGAAGAAATCCGCATTTTTGTCAAAGGCCTTCTTCATGCCCATATTCTTGAGCATATCGCTCATATCA
>JAGCZE010000383.1 GCA_017960415.1 Lachnospiraceae bacterium | reverse complement strand
CGTAATAGTACTCTCCGATATCCATCTGATCGTAGTAGATCTCGGTATCGTTGGTATAATAATAATCGTACCCTTCGTACTCGAATTCTTCGCCCGTGTCAAGGTTCATCGCGTTGTACAGCGGAAGGATCACATCACCGGCCTTCAGCTTGATGATCTCCCTAGAAGCAGCACCGTATTCGTCGATACCGTCCCAGGCACCTTCAATCTCAACGCTTCAGTCATCATAGTACTGTCTTATACGCAGGTTGGTATCATAACCGTTGAGCGATATCGGTGATGTATAGAGAATATATTCATCGGTTGTGTCTACAATATACGTTGCAAGGTTCTGTCCGTCGGGAAGCGAGAGCCAGTAACCGTCAAAATTGTCATAGAAGATTCCGGATTCCCAATCACCGTTGATATCATAGGTATCACCGATTTCGATAATATCCTGGCCGTCCTCCGACAGCTGATATACTACCGCATAAACATCGGCAGCCGCATACCATCCGTCATCATCCAGTTCGAACCAGTAGATTCCGTCATCATCAACACCGGGCTCATTTGCGAAGGTTATGAAAGGACTCTCTCCGGTGGTCTCGTATCCGTCCAGATAATCCCAGTAATCGTCCCAATATTCGTAATCATCGTCGTCATATCCCCAATCCCAGTAATCGTCATCATCGAACCAGGTATCGTCATCATATTCGGTTTCCCAGCTTCCGCCGGTACCCATGCTGTTCTGTCTGTCGACAAATGACAGGTAATAAGGGCTGACACATACATTTCCGAAGATCGAAAGTTCCTCGGAACCCTGAACGCTCAACGGATAATAAGTTGAAAGACCTGATGCTCCCTCATGCATATAGCCGCTGACTTTATAGATTACGGCGTCTTCAAGTGCCTTCTTCGCTGCAGCGGCATTATTTGAATATGACGAGCACGAATCGATCAGACCGCCTAAGTCTACCATGTTCGTATATCCCTCGGTCTTGTTGTTACCGCCGAAATTATCGACTTTCGAGATCGTCCTGACCATATCGGCTCTGTTGTCATAATTGTCACCGGCTTCATACATATCTTTTGCAAATGCGTTAAAGCTGGTCAGTAATGCATCAATCTTCGACAGATCGATAATAGACAGGGTTGCGCCCATCTCGTCGCCCTCATATTCGCAGGCGGCATAATAGGTATTTGCAACAACCTCACCAAGGGCCGCACCGTCCGCGTCGGGATGGCTTGCAAGCTATGAGCCTATTTCCGTATAATCCCAGCCGCTTCCGGGCTCTGTCTCTTCGGAGCCGTACATATAATCCGCATAAGTCGTAAGGATATTGGCTGTTTCAATGGTACCCATCAGGCAGGCATCAAATCCGATAAAATCAAAACGTTTGCCTGTTCCGTTAAGAGCTCCGGCAAGAGCCTCGTCAAGATCCTTCAGGTCGAGGGAATCCCAGTCGTTGGTTTCGTCAAAGCATACTCTGGTAATGCTTCCGCCGCCATGATTCCATAATATCAGACCAATATGCTGAGAAGAATAATTATCAAGACCCCATACCAGGAAATCCTTCAAAGACTCAGCATCGCCCATATTAACAGTTTTTCCTTCATCAACCAGCTGGATATCCTCGTTCTGTACAAGATATCGCTGAGACTTTGAGGTGTCGATCACCTGATTCTGCCACTGTTTGGTTCCTCCGGTCTGTACTACGAAGCGAACCTTATTGCTTGCGGCTGCGTCAAGCATCTCCGCCAGGTCGCCGGTACCCATGCCGTATTTTGACTCAAGAGCGGTTGCGCACAGATAAACGAATATAGTCCAACCCTCGGGATCGCCCGAATTCTGCCTCGGAAGCGATCTTCTGCTGATGGTCATATCACCGGTCTTGCCGTTAACAGACATTTTGATGTTCTTTGAAAGATCGCTGAAATCATCATTCTGAGCGGTATTGCCGCCCTGGCTGTTCTCGGATCCGTTATTGTCCTGGCTGTTTGTGTTATCCGTAACGTCATTCTTCTGACCGGCATCTGTGTCAGTATTATCAGACTTTTGACCGTTATCGGAATTCTGCTTGTCACTGTCCTTACCGGAATTATTCGAAGACTGGTTATTATCAATCTCCTGCTTCGTCCCCGGCCCGTCCTGAACAATGTCATCATCGTCGCTTGAGCATGCTGTCACAGACAATATCAGCGCGATGGTCATGATAATGCAAATAAAGCATTTCCTCATTTTTTTCATAACATTCTCCCTTTTTCGAAAAGTATACAGGATCATTCAATCCGATTATCACTTTACTCTTTTTTTATTCACTTGACAACAGATATATACATGATAAACTAATGAACTAACCAATAGTTAGATTATGAAGTGAAAATTTCACGGAGGTCAGAAATGAAATACAATATCATCCTCGCTTCGGGATCCCCCCGCAGGCGCGAACTCATGGACCGCATCGGCAGCAGCTATATCTGCATACCGTCAGGAAAAGAAGAAGACATGTCAGGTCATGATCCGAAGGTCATGGTAGAAATGCTCTCGGCAATGAAAGCCGACGACATAGCAGAGAAACTCACCGAAAATACACTTATTCCCGATGAAATAAAGGATGTCCACAATGCATCAGCAGTATCCGATTCTGGAAATAATATAAGATTTGACAAAGAAGACATAGTCAGACAACTCACATCGGCTGAAAATTCATCATTAATAATCGGCTGCGACACCGTAGTTGCCTTTGAAAACAAAATTCTCGGCAAACCCAAGTCCACCGAGGAAGCCATAAACATGATAAAAAGCTTCGCCGGCAAGGCACATCATGTCCATACCGGCGTTTGCATACTTGTGATCGAACATAAACAAATAGTGAAAAAACTGAACTACTCAGTATCAACTGCAGTCAACGTAGTACCGATGACTGAAGACGAGATCCGCGCCTATGTTGAAACCGGCGAACCCATGGACAAAGCCGGCGCCTACGCGATCCAGGGCCTCTTCTGCCCTTACATCGACTCCATCGAAGGCGACTACTACAACATCGTCGGCTACCCGATCGCCTCGATATATAGGTCATTCAAGGAATTGAATATTGATATCCGTACAGGACAATCTATACACTAATAGAGATTTAAGTCAACTAAAGGGCTCAGCGTTTGCTGGGCCTTAAACTGTTATTTGACAATGATCTTTTATCAGAACGGCATTGTATCCGGATCGCCTGAGAATCCTACGCATCCTGTCATTTCGGCTATCAACTTGACATCAGACTCTTCAAGTTCAAAGTCAAATACCTTCAGGTTTTCTTCTATCCTTACAGGTGTTACCGACTTGGGAAGTGGTAAATAGCCCCTTTGCAAACTCCATCGGATACATATTTGAGCAATACTTTTTCCGTATTTTTCAGCCAGCTCTTTCATCTCGGGAACGTCAAATATCTTTCCGGTTCCAAGCGGACTGTAAGCCTCCAAAAGTATTCCCTGTGATCTGCAATAGTCTACAACCTCATCCTGTGTCTCACCGGGACACAGCCTTATCTGGTTGACCATCGGCTTGATCCTGGCTGTTTTAAGCAATGCTTCGATGTGATGAGGTCTAAAATTGCTGACACCTATAGCGCGAATTATCCCTGCCTCATATAGTTCTTCCATAGCTTTCCACGAATCAGCGTTTGCCTTTTCCCAATGATCCCTGAACGCTGCCGGATTCGGCCAATGTATCAGGAAGAGATCGACATAATCAGTATCAAGCTCTTTCAGCGAAGCATCAAAGGTTCTCTTCGTAAGGTCATAACTGTGATTGCTGTTCCAAAGCTTGGTTGTAATAAACAGTTTTTTTCTGTCAACTCCGCTCTCACGAATTGCTTTTCCAACACAATCTTCATTCCTATATGCCTGAGCCGTATCTATATGTGTGTAACCCGCCCGAATAGCGCTTTTAACAGCGTTAACGCCAACCTCTGAATCCGGTGTCTGCCACATGCCAAAACCAATACACGGAATTCCCACTCCGTTTGACAATTCATAAACATCATTCTGGTTATTCATTTTTGCCCTCCTTATAAAACCATATTATCTTCGCATCATCTTGTATTAACTTCCAATTGCGTTCCTATCAACACAGCATCTATTATGTTCCACGCATATTCTACAGCAATTATCAATTTCCTCTCTTAAAACAAATGATATGCAGAATTTCCAAGTGTTTTAGCGTATTAAAACGCATTATCAAAATCTTCTTCAGATAATAAAGCACGCATCGATTATCAATTTATAATGTGATCCATCAATGTATTAAAGACCTCTCCTAGAGGTTTATGTATCACTATTTCTGCCATTTCATCATAAGGAGTCTCGGTATCATTTATAATTATCATATGTTTTCCTTTGTATAGTTTTACTAACCCGCTGGCCGGTTCAACTACCAGCGAGGTTCCGGCTACCAACAGTACATCTGATTTAAATATATAATACGACGCTAGCGAATAAGCTTCTGTCAGCATTTCACCATATAATACGACGTCAGGCCTTATCATCTCTCCACATGTACACCTTGGAATACCTCCTGTTTCAAATACAATCGTACCTGGATACTCTTTGCCACATTTGGTACAGTGACATGTACTCATGGTTCCATGTATTTCATAAACATTCTTAGACCCGGCTTTTTGATGCAACCCATCAACATTTTGGGTTACAACAGCTTTCAATTTCCCTTTGTCT
>JAGCZE010000382.1 GCA_017960415.1 Lachnospiraceae bacterium | reverse complement strand
CGTTTTTCCGCCTCCGGTATTACCGCTCACAACGAAATTCAGCTCTGCACCCACGATACTTTTGAGCAGGCAGATCACATACTCACTTCCTTCATCCGTAAGCAGCGATTCGATGCTGCCCGCGTCGGAACTTGCGAATTTCCTGACATAGAAGGTCCATCCGTCGGATACCGGAGGACGCGCTACCATGACCCTGGAATTGTTTTTCATTGACGATTGCAGTACAGGATTGCGCTTCGACAGGGTCGTCCGCGCATTGTATCTGTAAATGTTCTTTATGACCCTTTCAAGATTTTCCTGCCTTCCGAAGCTTAAGAAGCTCATATGTATGAGTCTTCCGCGGTAAACACAGTAAATCGTATCCCAGATATTGGCTGCCTGCTGTTTTTCAGGACCGAACAGCTCCTCCAGATAGTTATATTCGGTTCTTGTTTTTCCTCCGGTTCCGCCCGAAACACCGTCTATATCGGAATCCATGATCAGTATATCGGCGGCATCATGACCGTAGAGGTTCTCATAACATCTCTGCGTCAGCATCTCGAGTTCATCCGTATAAACACCTTCATACATACAATCTTCAAATGCCGTTCTTACCATGTCTTCATCGATCCGCCCCCGCAACCGGCCCTTTTCATCTGTTCTGTCTTCATTCCATGAGAAATCCTCAACAAGGTGCGTGAACACATGAATTCCGAATACCCGGGTATATATGGCATAGAGGTATCCAAACAGGTCTCTGGCACTAAGGGCGTCCGGATCCGAAAAATCAAAGACCTTTCTGATGGAGCTTTCATTGATGCCGAGATCATTCGTCAGGATATCGCGGATATGGTCCTTTAAGAATTCCCTATCGCCCATGTCTCCCTGGCAGGCCTCCCTGACTGCATTTCTGAGCCTTGCCCTTAATATGCTCCGTTTGATATCCGTCTGTTTTCCGGACTCCCGGTCGTCCAAAATCCTCTCATTCAGTTTCTGTTTCACCGCCTCGGTAATATTCGGCAGTCTGAAATGATCGTCCCCGAATACCGGAACAGTCTCGGTCTTTCGCGATCTGACCGATAAAAACAGATAAGCTGCAGGAATAAATATCAGGACAACCGGTATAATGATCAAATATTCATTCATTTATCTTCTCCGCTCGTTTCGTTTGCCTGCTTCAAGCATCTTCCCGGCACATTTTGATACATCGGAGTAAAAATACGGATCATCCGCATCTTCCTCCGGCCCCTCAAAACATTTCAGGAAACGTACAGGTCTTTTATCCGTGACCGCATCCATAAATGCGGCGCTGCAAGGCACCGTTCCTGTATTTCCGATACCCATGGCCGCGCAAAAGTGCTTCAGGTTCGACACACTGTATCTTGAAGCGCCCAAGTATCTCGCAAATATAAAGAAAATCCTGTCTTCGCTGATATCCATTTTCCTGATGTTGTCCATGACCCGTTCAATACATTTTTTGTCCTGGGAGCATATAACCGCAACAATATCGGAATTTCTCATGATCCGTATCCCGGTATCATCGCCGCAGTTTCCGATATCGATCATTACCGTATCAAATCTTTCACGCGCGGCCTGAAATATCCGCCCGAACACGCTGTTGAAGATATTTTCATCTGTTATTCCGGCCGGAAAAGAACTCCCCGTCGCAGGCAGGATCGACACTCCGCCGACAATTTCCACCGAGCTGTTGTAAATATCCTCTCCGCACAGCCTCCGGGCTTTAAACTGCCGGAAAAGCGCGTCCAAGCCGAAGTCTCTCCCAAATGCCTTCGGATCCTCCTCTTTTATCTCGGAAGACATTATGTCTTCAAGATCTTTTTCCACAGGACCGATCTGCATCAATAAACAGGATTTCCGATATTTTAAAGATACCGCTGAAGCGATCGCGATCATGGCGGCGGTCGTCCCCATATTCGGTCCCGGTGCCCAAAACGTTATATTCACTTATGCACTCACCTCCTCCTTCCTGACATGCTTCTTTACATGCTTGTTTACATGCTTTTTTACAGGTTTCTTTACATGTTTCTTTAATTAGCTTCTTAACATGCCGCTACACGTCCGTTCAAACCCGCCAGATCACAGTCTTTTTCCTTTTCCTGCATTTACATATGCCCTGCGGTACTCGAAACTGCCCGTATCAATACCGGAATCCGCACACAGCTCTTCCAGCAGGTCAAGAAGCTTCTCCGAAGCTCCGATAAACCTGAATCCGTCATTATATGCGGCCATCATTTCCAGCCTTCTGTCCTTTCGGGACCAGGGTATCAGGAAACTCTTCGAGGCCGCGGCAAGCTTTTCAAGTTCATCTATGATGATCCTCGCAGTCCCCGTATAATCCCTGACTACCAGCAGTTTCTTCCCCGCAAGCTTCTTTCCTCCGTCGCGGGAATTCCTGTTTATGGCCCGCAAAACGCTCCGCATCTCGTACAGATTCTCGGGATATTCATCCGTAATGAACAGACGTATACTGTTCTCTTCCTCATTTTCATTCCAGATATCAGCCAGGGCCGCAGATGCATCATTTAGGACTATCAGGAAATTAAAGCTTTCCTCGTCCTCATCATCCTCGATAGCCTTCAGGATATTCTCACTGACATCACGCGGAATACGGGTCATACCCGGGATCTCACCTTCGGACTCCGCTACCATTGCAGGCATGTATTCCTCGATCTTTCCGTTAAATCCGGCATGGGCATAGGTATATCCGAATCCGCCGTAGTCAAATACCTGTCTGTTCAGATCGAATTCTTCGAATACAGGGATAAAGCTTCTCATCTGCTTTGAAATGCTCCTGTCGCACACCAGCACCTTGTAGTTCATGTTCTGTAATGTTCTTGCCAGATACAGGACTATATCGCAGTATCTCGCGCCGTAAACCGAGATTTTCTTCACCCCGTTACCTCCGTTCCTTTTTTTCTATCAGCTCCGTAACCGTATCCGACGGGACATAATCCACCTTTGACGGTTGCTGGAGCTCTCCGTGAGGGTATTCCACCGCGTATATCCTTCTTTCGTCGTTTTCCCTGAGTTCGGCCATGGCACTGCCCATACGCAGCAGTTCTTCCTCATCCACATGAAGTATTACGCTTTCTCTGTTCTGTGCTATGCCTTCCACACGTTTTCTCGACAAAACGACATAGTCGGTCCCGTCCTCAAAGCACAGTCTTACATCGACAAAGCTGCCCTTTGCAACATTACCCCTGATGTCAATACAGAAATATTCGATCTCTCTTTCACCGCCCTGTAATACTGTTTCATACAGCATTTCACGGGTTAAACAGGTATTTTTTGATAATGGGATTTTTGCGGTCCGACCGACCGCATCCGATAAAACAAGAATTGCATTTTCGGGAACAGAATCCGCCGGAAGATCTTTTTCTGTCAGATCTTCCAGGTCAATAACTTTCCCTGCATCAATATTCTCCGATGCACACAGCACCCGTACTCTTGCGGAATCATAATATGCCAGCTCTTTTTCGGCATTTTCGGCCTTTAATGTCAGGTCTCTGACCCTGTCTCCGTAAAAGCTGCACAGAATAACGATCACCGCAGCAAACAATACGAGCGCAAGAGCACAAACGGCAATAATACGTCTCCTGAACTTACGCATTAATGCTCCTTCCTGATATTCAATTAAAAAAGTTAAAAGGGATTTCGCGGAAGAATCCGCTTGATGATATTCTCATGAGATATTTTAAATACTACAACGAAATATCTTATTTGTAAAGTACTTTTTTCAAAAAAATACAAAAAAGCTCAAGACCCGCTTATTTAGCGGTCTCAAGCTTTTTGAGATCATTTATATATAATAAAAATCCAATTAAAGCAGATGAATTCCGGCTTTTCCGGCCTCTTCGATCATAT
>JAGCZE010000381.1 GCA_017960415.1 Lachnospiraceae bacterium | reverse complement strand
ATCGGCGGTCTGATCAGCGCGGAGAACTGTTTGAACTACGCGCAGGATGCGATTGCGATGAGCAGGAAAGTTTCAGTCTAGTTTCATTCAGGGAGGTTTTGAATGGCTACATTCCAGTACACAGCCGTTGATAAGTTCGGCAAGGAGAAGAGAGGCAGTATTGATGCTGCGGCTCCTGACCGTGCCGCAGCGATGCTCAAGGGCGAAGGCCTCATGCCGATCAAAGTCGTTGAGGCGAACATTTTCAGCAAGGATATCAACATCGGCGGATCGAAGGTTAACAACCGAGAACTTGCCGTATTCTGCCGCCAGTTCGTGAGTATCATCAACGCCGGCGTTCCGATCATGGATGCACTCGGCATGATGGAAGAGCAGACGGCTAACAAAGCGTTCAAGAAGGCACTCACGGAAGTTCGCCAGAGTGTTGCGAAAGGTGAGACGCTCGGAAACTCGATGCGCAGCCATCCGGAGATCTTCCCCTCGATGCTGATCAACATGGTCGATGCCGGCGAGGCGTCCGGTTCCATTGATATCTCTTTCACGAGAATGGCAACCCAGTTCGAGAAGGATGCGTACCTTACCGGTCTGGTTAAGAAAGCAATGGTTTACCCGATTGTTGTCCTTATCGTAGCAATCGCCGTGTGTGTTGTCCTCCTGGTGAAGGTTGTGCCGACATTCATGGAGATGTTCAAGGATATCGATATCGAGATGCCGAAGATCACGATGTTCGTCGTGCATGCGAGTGACTGGCTGCAGACCAACTGGTTCATCGCGTTAGCTATCATTGTTATCATTGCGATCGGCTTTAAGATTTTCACATCCACGAAGACCGGTACCGTATTCTTCGCAACAATGGCGATCAAGCTTCCGGCGATCAAGAATTTTACGATCAAATCCGCTTCTTCGAGACTTGCAAGAACGCTCAGCACGCTGACCGCGTCCGGTATCTCGATGATCGACTCGCTGGAGATCACAGCGAAGACGATGAGCAACTACCTCTTCAAGCAGGCCGTGTATGAGTGCAAGGAAGAGGTGAAGAAAGGTGTTCCGCTTTCCGAACCGCTCAAGAGATGCGGTCTCTTCCCGCCGATGGTTATCCATATGACGAAGATCGGAGAGGAAACCGGTGACCTGGAAGCCATGCTCACCAAGATGGCTGATTACTACGATGAAGAAGTTGAGGCTGCAACGCAGGCCCTTATGGCAGCGCTTGAGCCTATGATCATCCTCCTGATGGCCGGCGTGTGCGGCGTCATCATCGGAGCCGTTATCGCACCGATGGGTGCATTGTATTCCGGACTCGACAACATGTAATCCGAAAGGTTGCCGGGACAGCCGCATAAGCGGCAGAGAGATGAATTAAGCGCTCGTTGATATAGGGCGGCGAGTGTTTAAGATAAAAAGCAAACATATTATATGAAAAAATGAAAAGGAGAACAGAAGTTATGAAGAAGAATCAGGGTTTTTCCCTTATCGAGCTGATCGTTGTTATCGCGATTATGGCTATCCTTGTTGGTGTTTTGGCACCTGCTTACCTGAGATACGTTGAGAAGTCTCGTAGATCTACGGACGTTGATACCGTATCCGAGATCATGGGCGCAGCTGAGAAGGTTGCTTCCGAGGCTCAGTACGACAAGTTCATCAAGAATGGCACCACGTTTACGATTTCTGCATCCGGCGCTACGATTACCCTTGAAGTAGATGGTCTGGACAACACCGCTACTGAGGGTGGAAGAGTTGAAGAAGCTTGGAAAGAGATGGCTAGCTTCACCGCGAACGTACAGCTTTCCTCCAAGGCATTCAAGACGAACGCTACCGGAACGTCTACGGTTGTTGGTACTGTAGGCAAAGACGGCAACATCAAGTGTGTTGGTTCGGGTCTCTTCGCAAAGGGCAAGACCGACAAGGAAGGTGAGTTCTTCACCTCTTATTCGCCTGACTTCGAGAAGAAGCTTGCTTCGTAATTAATTCAGTTACGAATAGCTGAAACAACAGAAGCTCGCAAATCCGAGTAACTGATGCGGTAAACACAATTTGATTTATGCTTGGTAATCCCTATAGGGTGGCGCGAAAGCGCCACCCTGCCAAACGCATAAAGGAAAGGCGATGCTATGGAACTCGCCAGAGGAGAAAAGAAGAATGAGGGTTTTTCCCTCTTGGAATTGGCTGTGGTGATTACCATCATGGCGATTCTTATAGGTGTTTTGGCACCTGCATATCTTGGGTATGTGGAGAAGGCTAGAAGACAGATCGATGATTCCGCGGCAGGAGAGATTTTACATGCTGCGGAAAATGTTGTCTTGTCAGGGAGCTTTCAATTGGATAACGGTGACGTGCTTGTCACCTTTGATGCATCCGGAATTAACGTGATGCAGGGTGATGTCGGAAACGCGTTGAAGTGGTCTTTGGAACAGGATTTCGGAGATCTTTCGGAAATAGTGCCGCGATCGAAACTGCGTAAGACGCAGGTTTATTCGGTTCAGATCCAGGCCGATCCGAATGGCAGCAGTACGGGCACGCCCAAGATTGTCGGTTCGTGGAACGGGCCGGACGATTAAACAATAGCGACGGGAGAGTAGCACGGGATGGTTGAGATTGCGGTTTATATAGTATCGTTTCTGTTCGGAATCGTAATTGGAAGCTTTCTCAATGTATGTATCTTCCGTATTCCCAAGGAGGAGAGTCTGTCCGCGAAGCGCTCGCACTGCATGAGTTGCGGGTATCAGCTTCGCTGGTTTGACTTGATTCCGTTGTTCAGTTGGATCGCGTTACGGGGACATTGCAGAAAGTGCCATGCGAAGATTTCCGTGCAGTATCCGATCATTGAAGCGGCGAACGGACTGATCTACGTCATCGTGCTTCTGGTCAGGGGTATCAGCATTGAAAGCTTCATCTTCTGCTTTACAATGTCCGCGTTACTTGCGCTTTCGGTTATTGATTTTCGGACGTATATCATACCGATCGGTTTTAATGTGTTTATCCTGGGACTGGCATTGATCCGGATCGCATACCTTCTGTTTATCGAGGGAAAAGCATTCGGGGACATCATACCGTTTCTGATCGGGATGTTCGTTGTGAGTGTTCCTCTCGGGATCCTTTGGTTCATCACCAAGGGAAAGGCGATCGGCGGCGGTGATATTAAGCTGATGGGCGCCGCGGGTTTGCTTTTGGGATGGGAGAGTATCCTCCTTGCGTTTGTGCTTGGCTGTATGATCGGATCGGTTATCCATCTGATCCGGATGAAAGTCAGCAAGGCGGGGAGAGTACTGGCTATGGGACCGTACCTCGCAGCCGGAATAGCGATCGCCATTCTTTGGGGAGAACCGTTGATCGACTGGTATGTTAATCTGATCAAGGGATAACCAAGTGCGGGTTTTACCCTTACGTAATAATATATAGAGGAAGAAATTTGCTGAGACAATCTTTCAGTTAATTATAGAAACTAACAAGGAAGGACGGACGAAGAACGGATTCGTTCGAAAGGTAAGCAAAAAGTATGGCTAAGAAAGTGCTGTCAATGGAGATTGGGCAGGCAACAACAAGGGTCGTCGAGATTGACTACATGTCAAAATCCCCGAAGATCTATCAGGCGTTCAGCCTGGAGACGCCGAGAGACATGGTACAGGATGGTGTCATCAGCCGTAATGAAGACTTCATCATCAGTCTGAAGGCCGAACTGCGGAAGAGAGAGATTAAGACTGACAGCGTTGTATTCTCAGTATCTTCCAGCCGTATCGCAAACCGTGAAGCCAGGATCCCGTTGGTGAAGGAGAACAAGATTCTCCCGTTGATCACAGCGAATGCTGCGGAGTACTTCCCCGTGGATATGAACCAGTATCATCTGGTTTACAACATCCTCGGCAAGATCGACACCAAGGAAGAGAAGCAGTACCGCCTGTCTCTTTTGGCAGTTCCGAACGATGTGACGACTTCGTATCTGGATCTTGCGCATTCGCTGCAGATGCATATCAAGGCGATTGATTACGTCGGCAACAGTGTGTACCAGGTGGTAAGACAGGACTTCCTTCGCGGCACTAACGCAGTCATCAAGATTGACGAGCATAGCTCTCTCGTCACGATCGTCAAGGATGGCGAGATCGTGTTGCAGCGTTCTGTTGCACACGGCGTAAACGGCGTCATCGAGAACATGATGGAGCTTGACGTTTACGGCGAGAATCTCGATTACTACGGCGCGACTAAGGCGTTCACGACGAATCATTGCATCCGTCGTTACCTTAACGTTGACGTAGATTATCAGGAGCCTGAGGATACCTCGGATGAGATCATGATGTCCCGCATCATGCTCACTGAGAACCTTCGTTATCTGATCGGTAACATCGGACGTATTCTTGAGTACTATGTTTCCCGTAATGACAACGAGCCGATCGACAGCATCGAGCTTGTCGGCATCGGTGCGGATTTTATCGGTCTCGATGAACTTCTGAGCAACGAGCTGGGTTACACGGTACACAACTATGACGGCCTGAACCAGATTAAGGTTCTCAGCACCGGTTACACGGATGTGACGATGCATGTGCTTGCTGCCTGCATCGGAGCTTCGATGCACCCGCTGCAGCTGCTCTCTCCGGAGCTGATGAAGGGTGAGAAGCAGCAGTCGCTGCTGATCCCGTTCGCGGTTATGATCGCGATGTTCGCCGGAGCGCTTGCTTTGTTCCTTGTCGGACAGATTCAGGTTACGAACAAGGAAGAAGAGAAGAAGAAGTATAAGCAGGAACTGGAGGACAAGAAAGAGATTCAGCAGTACATTCAGATGTACAATGAGTCTGAACTTACTTATACTACAGTTAAAAACTATAACGGCAAGGAATCCAATTATAACAGTCGTTTTGTTGAATTCCTTGAAGAACTTGAACAGAAGATGCCGAAGAATTTCAAGGCATCAACGATTACAGCGGAAGGTCCTATCGTTGTTATGACGATTTTCTGTCGCGAGAAGGATGAGTTGGAGAACATTGTTCAGACTCTCTATCATTTGAATACCGTTACAATCACCCGACTTGGTCAGGCCAGAGACGAGGTTTATGTAGAAGAAGAGCCGCTTCTTCCTGATGGCGCTCAGTATTTCATCTCCCCGACGGTAATCTTGGAGACACCGACACCGACTCCGGAAGGCGCGACACCTGAGCCCACACCGACGCCTGAGTGGGTAGTCGCCTGCGAGATCGAAATGACCTACAACGATGCTGGCGGACGCGACGCCGGCGCAGCGGTTCAGCCGCTTGGTCTGTACGACAACAAGAAAGAAACGGAAGAGTGAGGGGGTGAGTGAACATGAAAGTATCGAAAAGAGACATTAGTATTGTAATGATCTTGCTTGGCGCCGTCGCACTTTTCTGTATGTACCAGTTTTATTTCCGTGACAAGCAGGACAAAGTAAAATCTCTCCAGAATGAGATTGATGCTGATAAGGCAGAGATTGCGAAATTGGATAAACTCTGGGAACAGAGACAGACCATGGGACAAAACCTTACAACGTATAGCGACGAGCTAACACAGATGGTCAAGAGGTACCCGGTAGAGTATCGATATGATGATCTGGTTGTTTACCTGAACAACCTGGAGAAAAATCCGGAATACGGCGTAAAGTTTTATCTGTATGATATGGAAAAGTCGGCTGTGACGAATTACTATCCGGGCAAGTTTAACGGACAGCCGGTACAGTTCGGCAGCTCTCAGGCGACGATCCGGACAACGTTCTATACGGAGACGTATGAGGGTTTTAAGAAGTTGCTCAACGAAGTTTATGCATGGAATGCATCTGATGAGACCAGAAAAGCGGCTGGTATGAAACCTAAGAACGTTAGCTCTATTACGATCGGTTTCAACTCGATCAGCGGACAGATTCTCGGGCAGATGGAATTCGGTCTGTACGGTGTGACCGATTACGGTTCACTCGGTAAGGGCGAGGACACGAACTTCCCGCAGGAAGAAGTTCAGGTATCTTCCGTAGAGGGTCGCGAGCAACCTAACTGTGTCTTCGGACCGACAGCTACACCGATCCCTTCGCTTCTGGAATGGTTGGAGGAGCAGGGTATCACGCTCACGGAAGAAGATATTCTGCGTATGACACAGCAGCAGATGATGCAGCAGTAAAAGTACTGCCGGGACATAAGAAGTCAGGCAAGCTTAATAGTCAGAGTAAAAAACGTTCCGTTCCTTCTCCGACTCGTTCGGAGAAGGAACGGTAAAGCCATATAAAGCCAAATTTGACAGCCGCAGTAGTGCGGAAGAGGGGAATATCGCCATATGCCGGTCTCGATAGTTCGGACAGACCGTAAGCATATGTGCGTGATATTATGGAAGTGTTTGATTAGGAAAGGTCAGGATACCGGAAACGGAGGAGTCATGAGAGAGGATATTAGTAAAAAGAAAAATTCCGGTTTTACCTTGGTTGAGGTGCTGGTAGCAGTGGCCGTTCTCGCTGTTGTAACGATCCCGATCATTCAATCGTTCGTCTCGGTTGCGCATGTTAACGGTAAATCGAGGCGCCGCTTGTCGGGAGTGACGGTTGCGGAGAGTATCATGGAAGCATGCAAGAGCATGCCCCTGACAGAATTTGCAGCACAGTGCGGATATTATGGTTCGTCAGGAGTGCCGTTCACAATCTTGTCCGGTAATCTGAGTTCCACCGGTGGTGGATATTCGTTCAGCAGTTTCTCCGGAAGCGCTGCGGAATTGCAGGTTAAGGACAGTAAACTTGCTGCAGTTACGAACAATGCCGCAAAATCCGCACAACCGATTGCCACCGGCTCGCAGCAGTATAAGTTGAAAGAAAGCACAAGTAAGACATATTATTTTTGGATTGGCGGAATTGAAATGGGAGGCGGTGTTTACGACGCTGTTGTAACATATACGTTGAACAAAGAAAGGAGCAAGGTATCTTCAACGTATGATCCGTGGGATGATCTCTCTACTGCAGGTTTACGTACACTTCGCTTTTATGATGTTAAGATAGAGGTCTATCGTACGCGGACTTCTTTTACCGAGACGGTTTACGGAGTGAATAGCGTTAAAGTTGTAACGATCGAGGGATCAGTCTCCGATTATATCGACCCCAAGTAAGTCGGTACGAATGGTGAATGGGTGTTTACGATTTCACTGAAACAAACGAGGAAATTCGGTGACACATGGAAGGAGAGTAAGTATATGCGCAGAGAATTAGAAAGGGACAATCGAGGCATTGCGCTGGTAAGTGTTATGGTCGGCGTGATGCTCTGCCTTCTTCTGTCAGCAACGATTATGAGAGTTTCGTATCTCTCATTTCTGCAGAAGAGTATCGGCGAGAAGACGACAACTACGTTCTATGAGAACGAGATGTTTGTCGATGATCTGAAACTCGGAATTCAGCAGGTAGTTGCGAAGGCGGCTATCGGTGTATCGTCGACAAGTTCCAACGCAACCCAGGACTTTATTGTCGCACTGAAGACCGGCCTCGGAGCCGCATCGGTGACAACTCTTAACGCGAGACTTCAAAGCTTCCTCAAAGAGGACGACACGATCTACGATGTTAAGGTAACCGTAGAAGGCGAGGTCATTGGCGGAGTCAAGAAGTATGTTGTTGAGGAAAACAACGATGTCATTATCAAGAATGTATTGATCACATACAAGACTAAGCCATCCGGATATCTTTCCAAGGTCAACACGGATATTCGAATTCGGTCTCCGTATTATACGACAACTACCACCTCCACCTCCGGCGGTTATTCAATGTTTGCCGGTAGTGGGTTTTCCGTGACGGGAAGCGGAGCTAAGGCAACTGCTCAATTAGATATAATCGGAGATATCTATATCGGGTATGATCCTGCAACAGAAGTGATGTCCGGAAATAAAGTTGTAAATGCATTGGCGATGGATTGCGGTACGCAAACGTCTGTTTACTGGTCAGAGGATAGCTCGATTACCATAAACGGTGATATCCGCATCGATAACCGGTCCAATCTTGTAATTCTTTCGAAAAATGTTGATGTTCGTGGTACGATTTATGTCTCAAATAATTCGAACCTGATCATTGCAAAAGACGCAGTAGTGAAGTGCAAAGATATAGTTGTTGAAGCTACAATTACCGAAGAGTTGGATCCAGGATCTTATTATGTATGGCATGACAACTGGGGTGGTGGAGACTATTATACAGAGCCGGTCATCGGGCAATATGAAGGTGGAAAGTGGACCAAAATATTACACGGAACCTACAAACTGGCTGTAAATGGGAAATCGCTGAGTTCAAATTACAATAGCGGAAACGCAGATGTCATTAATCATCTTCCGGTGGGTTGGGACACCCAGGATCTCAATGATCCTCATCTATATAACAACTCAGGGAACAAGTCGGGATTGTTTGTTTGGGACGGAACTAACGCGACGCGTGTAAATAAAGTCACCAACAAGAAGGTTTCATCGTTGCCGAATCTTACGCTTGATGCCTCAAATAACGCACATCCCAGGGTAAAAAGAACGATTAATAACAAGGACTACTACT
>JAGCZE010000380.1 GCA_017960415.1 Lachnospiraceae bacterium | reverse complement strand
TCTGTATTGGATGATCCCGATCCCCTCATCATACCGTGTGTGGTCGTGTGATAACTGAATTCAATCAACGGTCCGTGTTCCATATGCTTTATCCACCTCCATGAATAGTAGGATATATTGCAGATATAATTTCGATAAACGGCTATTCCTTCACCCAGACAAAGATATTCATTTTTCTAAATATACTCTTTATTTTCCCTGATTAGCTGTAGCAGCCTGTTCTGTCAGCATCTCAAATGTAACACCGTATTTTTTGGCAATGTCATTTGCAAACGACATGCCCTCAGGCGGCGCAATCTCTACTTTATACGAGCGCTTTCCGTCTTCTTCCGTGCGCATGACCAGTGATGCCGCTTTGCATTGATTCGGGCCTGCATTCAATTCGTCAACCTCTGATGCAAGCTTGTGCATATGGGTATTGTAAATGGTACGGGTGCCCTTCTCCAGAATGGCTTTCTCACAATCCCTTGCTATATAGTAACCCTCTTCAAACGAGGTCGTCGAAAACGTCTCATTCAGCAGGATAAGGCTTTTGGAAGTTGCTTTTGAATAAATCTCCCTGAAACGCTTGCATTCCTCGCCCAGACGGCCAAGATCCATGGTTTTGTCCTCGTCGGCAGGAAAATGTGTATAGATCGCATCAACAGGAGAAAAGGTAAACGATGTCCCGGGCACATAAATCCCACCCTGAGCCAGAAGGAAAGCCTGCCCGACTGCCTGCGTGATCGTAGTCTTACCGCCTCTGTTAGCGCCTGTAAGGACGTATAGGCAATGTTCATCGGAAAAATCCAGGTCATTTGTCACAATATCGCTGCCTGCCACGTTTTCATTTTCCAGAAGTTTTAGATTATAAATATCCCTCATATCCGCAGTTATCCCATTGTCCACGGGAGCGCTCTTTGAGAATCCGAACCCCTTTTTTGTCTGCTTTTCGATATAATCGACCCATCTGATGTAGAAAATGAATTCGGGCATCAGATCGGTAATGTCTGTGATGGTAAGCGTCGTGTATTTATTCAGAACCTCGCGCAGATGCTTTACGGTCTGCCTCAGCAGTCTGTCCGTAATATCATCCATGTAATTGGTTATGCTGCGTCCATGGTTGTCAGCCTCTGAGATGTTTTTCAGACTCATCAGTGCAAGCGGGCTGAGAGGAGGGATTACGGGAAGCGTTTCAGCAGCAAAGGGATTCTTGGCCGTGAATTCATCAAATCTGAAATCGCCGTCCCAGTCTGCAGTATCCTTTATCTGATCCTTGCCTGCAACTTTGTCAATGAAACGCCCTACAAGGCCGGACTTGGTAAAAGATTTGCTGTTTACCGAAAGAATACCGATCCCGCAGGCCTCAAAGCGCTCGTTCAGATTGATCCCGACGGTCACGCTCTTTAAACTGCTTGTATCGGCACGCAGGTTTTTAATGTCTTCCTTCAGTTCCGCGAAGCCGTTATCATTATACATTGCTTTTACATTATCACGAAGTGATGTAAGACCCTCGGAGGAGATATCGGCGTTCGCAAGACAGGAGTAAACGGCTTCAATGCATTTTATATAGTCATTGATCTCATCAAGACGGTGCATGAGATCCCACATGCCGGGCTCATGATCGTGGTCATGCTTGTAGCTTCCGTAATTTCTGAGGAAATCTACTCTGTCGAGGAGCTTCATAAGCTCACTGCGCATGCCCGCATTACGGTAAATATCGTCGAAGACATCGCCGCGGTAGGCGGCGTTCTGTACGTCGTCCGTAATCAGGCTGAGAACATTGCGGATATATGTCTGCTCACTCTCGACCCTGGTCAGCTGCTTAATGATCGCATCCATCCCGAGATCATGAACAGTTTCGTCTGTGAGTTTTGTGAATTTTAGATCGTGATCCGGAAACAATAAACTGATTTTCAAAGCTTACCTCCCTCTTCCCATTTCACAGATTTGTCACCAGGTTGTATTCCTTTTTCATGCCATGTGCACCGAATATCTGCCATGCTCCTGCTCCCAGGCGCTGTAAGATCGCCTTTCTTTCCAAGGCACACAAAGCCGGATCGGTATCCACGGAAGTCATAAGCACCGGAGCATACTGATTGTATTCGGCCTGTTCACGTGTCAGGCCGTGGATATTGATATAAATGTCCCCTGAAAACACAATCTGATGCGCGTAGTCGATCAGAACCGTTTCTCCGGACAGATGGCCGCCTTTGCCCTGATATACCTCAAAATGCATCTCCCCAAAATCCAGGAACCCGATCTGAACAAGCGGTTCTTTCTGATCGATAGGAGAATCCCATGGCGTGACGATCTTATCCGGATTGGGTGGGCAATAATATGTCAGTGCCTTGCAAATGCTGACATACGGCTTATGCAGTGGATTCTGTTCCCTGAAACCGTTCTGCCCTTTGTATTCCAGTTCAAGGCATTCCTTTGTCCTCCGGCTGGCAATGATCTCGTCAAACATCGGAAGCAGCCCACAATGGTCCACATCCGCGTGAGTAATATAAATTCGTTTTTTCATCGTGTCAAAGCCGGGTAACAGATTCCTTAAAAGTGCTGTCATTTCCTCAGTATAGAGCGCATACCCGCTGTCGATAAAGAGTGTTTCTCCCATGCTTGTAAGTATCGCAGTGTTACTGCCGCAGGGCGGCTCGATCAGCGTGATCTCCGTATTATCGGTAACCTTATGATGGGAAATGCGGGGTGAAAATGCATAGCCCCTGCATGCTGCCAAAAGATCAGCAAACCGGCTTATGCTTTCGAACGTCTTGTATGGAGACTGCCCGATCTCATCCAGCATCTGCATAACCAGATTGGTATTGATCAGCAGATTGTCGCGCTGATCCTCCGACAGTCCTATGCGCCGCATCAGGCCTGACACAAAGGACTGGTAGAAAATGGTGTTATCGTATACCTGATCCGGGTGATCGAAATCCAGCATACGAACGGCGCACAATTCCTGAGCTTCAGCAAGAAACTCTTTCAGGCGCTGTTCATTCTCTACAAATAAGCCCATCTTGAAAGCCTGATACTCCGTGCCGTTCTCCTGTGAGCTTATATATGAAATGTTCAGCTGATACCGATGGATCAGGCGCAATACCTCTGTAACGCTTCCGGGCTTATCGGGCAGCTGGAATTCCAGCAGGACAACACTGTTCTCGTTCCTTGCCGTCTGAAGATATCCAATCTGTGTAAGCTGTTCATCCGCCTCATGTAACTGATCCGGCTGTCCTTCAACATCAATAAAAAGCATATGAGAATCCACAGCCTTGTTATAGCTGACACGGGTAATGTTTACCCCCAGTTTTGCAAAACACTCGCTTGCTTTCAGAAAAGCACCGATGTGATCGGGCATCGTTGTGATATATGTCTTTCTCATGAGTCATACCATCCTTTGTCCAACAGAAACCTCACTATCATATCTTTTTCATCATACCTTAGAAAGTGCATGTGGCCCCTTCCATTGATCAGATACGTTTTGCAGTCTGGTATTATCTTCTCTGCCCTTTTTAAAACGTCCGGTCCGGGAAAGAGACAATCCTTTTCAGCCGCCATTACAAGAGTCGGTGCCTTACACTTTGCCAGCCTTGAGGCTGAAACATTTGTCGGCATGGTTGTTTTGACTTTCGCATGATCTATGCTCAACTTGGCTGTCTCATAGATATCATCGGTGATATTATCCTCCGTGATCGCCATCGGTATCATCGTCTTCTTGAGCCAGTCGTCCCCTCCGGTTATCCGGTACATGATCATAGGAAACATCATTCTTGCGTTCTTGAGCTGAAAAGCATTTTTGATCCCTGAAGGGATGAACATCACCACGCGCTTTATCTTTTCCGGCACCACGCACATGGTTTTTGCTATTATGCCGCCTCCGAACGAACCGCCAAACAGGCTTATCCTGTCAAATCCGAGAGCCTCTATAACTTCTCCGGCCCATTTTCCGTAATCATAATTAAACGCCGACAGGCTCGTCTCTGCGCTTTTGCCCGGATGTCCGATCGTATCTACCGCAAAAATGTGAAAATCCTTAAACAGAAAATCACATGTCAGGAGATTATAAGCAGTAGTCGCATTCCCGCCATGAAAAACCAACAGAGGTTCTCCGTTAAACGCTCCTGTTTCTATCAGGTGTGTACTTCCAAAGGATGTATCAACATACAGATCCCGGTATGTTACATGCAGCCTTTCCATCTGCTTATCATACAGTCTCAGTATTTCCCGCTTTCCTTCCTCGGATTTATATATGGTATTCATCTCAGTCCTTCCCACCATTGGGAATGCCGTTCACGGTATTGAACGAAGTCATGACCATGGCCGGTTCATTCTTTATTGCTTCGCCGTAGGCGCGAAGATAATATTCCCTTAAGGTATGCTCCGAAAGTTCGGTATTGTTGTAATCCCTTCCGCCTTCGGCAGCGCTGTATGCCGCGAAATGTTTGACACAGGCCGCTATATGCTCAGAATCTTTTAAGTTGCCTCCCTGATAGCCCCTGACCATGGCAGATGCCATGCGTGAATTCAGAAGCTTATCCTCGCCGGTTGACTCCATGATCCTGCCCCATCTTGCATCCCTGCAAAGGTCCGTCATGGGTGAAAATGTGACATGAACGCCGTCGGCTGACGCCTCATGTGCCTGTATCTCAGCTCCTTTTCTTGCAGCCTCGGGGTCAAATGATGCCCCCTGTCCCAGAGGACAGGGCAGGACCGTCTTATGCCCGTGTATTACATCAAGCATGAACATAAGAGGGATATGATGCGGGTGCTCCTTCATATACTGTTCCTGAATCTTTTTAAGCCTTTTGCTGCCCCACACACCGAGAGTACTTCCGGCCAGTCTTTTTACGCTATCTTTTACCCGGCCTCTTCTTACTCCGGTGATCTCGGCCTCAACCACGTACTCCGATCCCGGGATCTGTACCAGCTGCATTACCTTTTCTTCCGGCGACATGTCATTTAATAATCTTATAAGTGCTTCTTTGTCCATATTTCTACTGTATATTACTGATTAAATTATTTACTGATCCATTTATGATGATCCTTTTATTTCACAGTATATCTCATCCATATCCGGATGCAACAGCTTCTTATCCCTGATGATCAAAGCATCCGTTGCGATCGTCCTGACAAAAGCCCGGTCATGTGACGCAAAGAGCATCGTTCCCTCATATTCCGACAGGAGCGCCTGAATCGCCTCAATAGACGGTATATCGAGGTAATTGGTCGGCTCGTCAAGAATGAGAACATTTGCATCGCTAACCAGAATCCTCGCAAAAGCGAGCCTGACCCGTTCCCCGCCGGAAAGCACCTTAACCTTCTTCTGAATATCCTGTTCATTGAAAAGAAGCCTTGCAAGAACCGCCCTTGCTATAGTTGGAGACTGGATAGTGGTTTCCATAACATTTTCAAGCACCGTCTTCTCCATACAAAGGTCTGACAGATCCTGCATGAGATAGCCGATCTTTGCCTTTGGTACGATCCGGATCAGTTCTCCTTCAAGTATCAGTCTGATCAGCGTAGTCTTGCCCGAACCGTTTTCGCCAAGCAGTACGGTGCGGGAATCACGCAGAAGCCTGAATACGGTATCATGAAAGATCTCTTTTCCGTTGGGGTATGAGAATGAAAGGTGCTCGGCTTCCATAATTACCGGATTGCGCGGAGGATCAGTGAGGCTGAATACCGGGCGCATCTGCGGCAATTCCCGTGGTTTTTCCTTTACTTCCATGTGATCGATGCGCTTTTTGATGTTTTCGGCACTCTTGTCCATGCTTTTGGCCTTCCCCTTAGGACTGCGCCTCAAGGAAGTAAAGTCCCTGACTTTTGCCTGACTCGAAGACAGACCTCGGGGTTTTTCACTGATCTTTAACGCCTGTTCTTTTTTCTTTCTGTATACTGCTGAAAGCCGTTTTACTTCATCCGTATACTGTTCATATTCGAAAAATGCCCGTTCAACAGCCTGTTTCTTCTGCTCGCAGTATGAGGAATAATTGCCTTTGTATGTCCGTACCTCACCGGCTTCTATCTCAATGATCGTATTGCACTGCCTGTCGAGGAGTTCCCTGTCATGACTGACAATGATAAAACTGTCAATCCTGCTCAATCGCTGGTCAAGATACTCAAATCCCTGCCCGTCGAGGTGTGATGTGGGTTCATCAAGCAGAAACAGAACATTCCCGCTGCTGAACAGTTCCGCAAGCCGGAGACGGGTATTCTCTCCGCCACTGACCACCGCCTGACCGGCAAGCTGCAGAACGCCAAAAAGGCTTAATTCTTTGGGATCGGCCATATCACAGCCTTCCTCCGACAGCTGGGCAAAATAAGTCGGAGTACAGTCACGCTTTATGCTCCCCGTATCAGGTACAATGTCACCATTGATCAGGCGCAGCAAAGTGGATTTGCCCGAGCCGTTAAGCCCGACCAGACCTATCCTGTCGCCTTCAAATACTTCAAGTTTTTCGATATGGAAAATATCCCTTATGCCGAAGGATATCGATATATTTTCCAAACATAGTAATCTACACAAAATAAAAGCCCTCCTTGTCTGTCCAAGAAGGGATCATCCGAAAAGACATAATAAGGGTATAAACCACCCTGATATCAGATCACAGATAATCCCGCACAAAATAAACCCATTTGCAGGGTAACCTACTGTTGCACCAAGATTATCTAATAATCATATCACTCACGCTTGTCCTTTCGATTTATATCCGGGAAGCACTGATCCGGTACTTTCTGTACAAAAACCACCGGTGAGAAACCTCTTCCCACGTATTTTCAGAGAATTATTATATTTAAATGTGCCCGGTTTGTCAACAGGTCGTTGTATCGCAGTATTCCCATTTTTTCCATACCTCCGGCTGATATCCGAGCGTAGACAGCTTTCCGTTACGCACCACCGGGGTTTTGAGCACCTGCGGGTTCTCGAGAATCTTAGAGTCCGGCTTGAATGACTTTTGCATACCACCTGCCAAAACCGTATGATCCCGGCACAGCGTCTGTCCAATGCGCGGTGTTAGCGGGAACGGCAGCTTATATCATATCAAGCATATCCTGAGGGTTGTCCGCAGCCTTAACATTTCCGACAGCCTTTACTATGATCCCGGCCTCATCGATCAGATACGTCGTCCTAACCACTCCCATGGACACTTTACCGTAGTTTTTCTTCTCCTGCCATACATCATAGGCCTTGATAACATTAAGTTCCGTGTCGGAAAGAAGTGTAAACGGAAGGCCGTTTTTTTCTTCAAATTTCTTATGAGAGGCAACGGAATCCTTGCTTACGCCAAGTACGACCGCGCCCTTTTCGCGAATCTGGGGGTATCTTTCGGCAAATCCGCATGCCTGTTTGGTACATCCGGATGTATTATCCTTCGGGTAGAAATAAAGGATTATCTTAGTTCCCTTATATTCCGACAGTGAATGCATTTTTCCGTTCTGGTCCGGAAGAGAAAATTCCGGTGCCTTTGTTCCTGTTTCCAGCATAGCCTTATTCCTCCGCTTTCCAAATTAGTATAATTTATTTTACCAAATGACGATGAATAGTGAAAGCTTTTATTGGGCCGGTGCACCTATCTTTATCATAAAAAATAATATATGCTTACAGTCATGCTGTTCCCTGTATCAGCGTTCATATATCTTCTTGACAGTAATCTTTACAGTCTGCTATAATTGCAAAAGAATTCAGCGAAAGGAGGTCATCATTATGTTTACAGATTATACTTTATCAGTTACTTACAACCCTGTGATGACCCCGGCGCATGCATAATAACTACAGAAAGTCTGTATACCGTGGCGTCTGACGTCACGGTATTTTTTTGAGTATTAATGCACCCGTCGAGGTACTGTATACAACATTTACGGAGGATAATCATATGAAAATAACGATTTTACGCAAATATGCCCGATTGATCGCAAGATCAGGCATTAACATCCAAAAAGGGCAGGAGGTTCTGATCTTTTGTGATCTGGACCAGCCGAAGTTTGTAGAACTGCTGGTAGATGAATGCTACAAAGCAGGCGCCAAAAAGGTCAAGGTGGAATTCAGCTATCAGCCCCTTGAGAAACTTCATGTCCGCCATCAGACAGTAACTACGATGGCAAAGGTTGAGGAATGGGACAAGGCCCGCCTCCAGCACTACGTAGACGAACTTCCCTGCCGTATTTATCTGGAATCGGAAGATCCTGACGGACTTAAAGGCATCAACCAGGAGAAAATGGCAAAAGCTGATCAGAAGAGCTGGCCTATCGTTAAGCCTTACTGGGACAAAATGGAAAATAAATACCAGTGGTGTGTTGCCGCCGTTCCCGGCGCAGCCTGGGCCAAAAAGCTTTTCCCCAACCTGTCAAAAGGCCGGGCAATAGAAAAACTCTGGGAGGCAATCCTGTTCACATCACGCGTAACCGATGATCCGCTTGCGTCGTGGGATGAACACGATAAAAACCTGGCAGCACGGTGCAGCTACCTTAACAGTCTCGGCATCGCCGAATTGC
>JAGCZE010000379.1 GCA_017960415.1 Lachnospiraceae bacterium | reverse complement strand
GTGTATGCAGAGCCATGACGACCTCTTCCAGCGCGGTGTTTCCGGCACGTTCACCGAGACCGTTGATGGTGCATTCAATTTGACGTGCTCCGCCAAGAACGCCTGCAAGAGAGTTGGCCGTTGCCATGCCCAGGTCATTGTGGCAGTGAACCGAGAAGATCGCCTTTTCGGATCCAACTGCATGTTCCCTTACATAGGAAATCAGATGACGCATTTCTTCCGGTGTTGTATAACCGACGGTATCCGGCAGGTTGATGGTTGTAGCCCCGTTCGCGATGGCTGTTTCCACGACTCTGGAAAGAAAATCCAGATCAGAGCGGCTGGCGTCTTCAGCGGAGAATTCGATATTTGAACAGTATTTCTTCGCATAGGCAACGGCGGTCTTATCGGCTACGGTACCAACGGTTCCGGCCTTAAAGGT
Organism: Lachnospiraceae bacterium; assembly: GCA_017960415.1. The sequence goes on along the minus strand of JAGCZE010000379.1, from coordinate 6,461 downwards.
CTGTCCGGCTCCGAAGATAACCTCGGTATAATCATGGGCCTTTGACTGATACTCACCCGAGAAATTCAGGTCAATATCAGGCTCCTTGTCTCCGTTGAAACCAAGGAAGGTTTCAAAAGGAATATTCTGCCCCTGTTTTATAAGAGGCTCACCGCATACGGGACAGTTCATATCAGGCATGTCAAATCCCGAGAACTGACCGAATTCTTTGACCGTTTCCGAATCAAAATCAATATAATGGCACTTCTTGCAGTAGTAATGTCCGGGCAACGGGTTAACTTCCGTAATACCGGCCATTGTCGCAACAAATGACGAACCTACCGAACCTCTCGATCCAACGAGATATCCGTCTTCATTTGATTTCCATACGAGCTTCTGGGCAATGATATACATAACCGCGAATCCGTTCTTGATGATCGAATTCAGCTCTCTGTCCAGTCTTTCGCGGATGATCGGATGAAGGTTCTCTCCGTAGGTTTCGGTAACCTTTCTTTCGCAGATCTCTCTTAGAGTCTTATCGGAATCCTCAATGACAGGAGGACATTTGTCGGGCCTTACGGGCACGATCCTGTCACACATATCAAAGATCTTGTTCGGATTCGTAACAACGACTTCATAAGCCTTCTTATCGCCGAGGTATCTGCATTCATCGATCATCTCGTCAGTAGTATGAAGGAAAAGCGGTGCCTGGTTGTCGGCATCCTCAAAACCCTTGGAAAACATGAGTATCCTTCTGAATACTTCATCCTCGGGATTGATGAAATGAACGTCACAGGTTGCTATACACATCTTTCCGTCTGCGTCCGCCAGTTCGGAAATCCTTTTATTGGCACGTTTTAAATCTTCATCGGAATTAACCTCGGGGAAATTATCATCCTCGATCATATAGCGGTTATTACCGATCTGCTGGATCTCGTAATAATCGTAAAACTTCGCTATCCTGGCAACTTCTTCATCAGGTTTGTTATGTATGACGGCCCTGAAGAGTTCTCCCGCTTCACAGGCCGAGCCAACTATGATACCCTCCCGGTATTTTGCAAGCAGCGACTTGGGTATCCTCGGACGTCTCGAATAATAATTGAGATGAGACTCCGAAACAAGCCTGTACAGATTAATCCTGCCGATATCATTCTTGCATAACAGGATAATATGGTACATCGGCATCTTTAACAGATCTTCGTGGCTGTAGGTACCGTCCTTTCGCTTATGGAACTCCTTTCCTTTTGAATCCGTAACGGTCTCGGGCTCATCATCCACGATATAGCCCTCACAGCCGTAGATCACCTTAAATTCTTCGGCCTTTTTCTTCTTCTCGCCGTCGCTTTTGGAAATGATCTTGTCAAGGGTATGCAGAGCATCCGTAAATCCCTGTACGACGCCATGATCGGTCAGGGCGATCCCTCGATGGCCCCAGCTCATGGCAGTCTTGATCAGATCCTCTACACTTGCCACGCCGTCCATATCACTCATCTTCGAGTGGCAATGAAGCTCAATGCGCTTCACTTCTGCATTGTCCATACGTTTAACGCGGAAATCGCTGTCGGGCTTGATCCCTTCGAGATGCTGGAACAGGATATCCTTGGCATAGGAATCGTATTCGGGAACACCCTTTACACGCAGGAATTTACCCTGCTTGAAATTATCCTTGATCTCTGTGTATTCATCTTTATCAAGAAAAGCCTTGCATCTGATCGAATAGGTAAAATCGGTAATATCAAATGTAAGGATGACTTTTCCGTTGCTCAGTTCCCTGGATTCTCCGTCAAGAAGGACCATTCCGCGAATAACGGATATCCCGATGCCTTCGTAGAGATCCGCGATATTTACAAGATCCCCTTCCACATTCCGTCCGTAGATAACGTCAGGATCTTCTTTCGGCATAGGCTTACGTTTAAACGAAGAACCGTTGAAATTCGATCTGTACGAAGATCCGTCTTTTGACTTTCCGTATGTGCTCTTGTCGTTCTTGGCAGACTTATTCCCGTTTGCATCCTTGTCTGAAGAAGCGGATTTTTTCACGTTTGCATCCTGATCCGCTTTGGCACGCTTTTCTCCCGAAGTATTCTGATCTGTTTTGGAAGAAGTCTTTAGGATCTGTTCTCCGTTTAATACACTCTTTGTTCCTGCTGCGGTGCCTTCTGTCTGCTTGCTGCTGTCTTCGGATGCGTCGGTTGTCGTAGTTTCAGCAACCGCAACTGCCGAATCACCGTTCTTGGCAGCCTTATACCGTTCAAGGTCAGCGCTGTATCTGGTCAGATAAACATTTGAATCTTCGCCGGTTTCTTCATGGCGGAGCTTGTACATGCAAACGATCTTTGCGCCGAACATTTCTTCCCACATTTCTTCGATCAGTTTGCACAGTGAATCCACACGTGTTCTGATGATCGGCGAATCATATACGTTCAATGTTATAATCCCGTTCTGTGCAAATACATCCGAATTGCGGTAAGCATCGCCGAAAACCGGGCTTACGGTATATATTTCCGAATCAAGATATGAATGATATTCTCTCCAAAGTTCGTCAAAAGAACGTCCTTTTGCGAAGCTGTAACCAACTTTAAGTCTGACAAATCCGATGCCCGGATCGGGATAATTCTTCAGTATCGCTTCTTCAGCGCTCCTGATATATTTTCTCGGAATAAAACTGTCAGATTCCAGATATATGTCAACACAGTTTGAATCATTCAGCCTTTTATAACTTAAAACCCTGACCTTTTCCAGCAGTTTTTTCAGCTTCAGATCCAACCTGAGATTATCGAAAATCTCAAAAAATAACATTAATGAACCCCCTTAAATCTACAGTCACAAGGTTCCCTTTTTCTCTTCTGCCATCTTATCGAGCATACTCTTCAGTTCGTTAAGCAAATTCTCTTCGGGAACTTTCATGACTATCTCGCCTTTTTTGAATATAAGGCCTTCCCCGCTTCCGCCTGCTATGCCGATGTCAGCCTCTCTGGCCTCTCCGGGGCCGTTTACTGCGCAGCCCATGACTGCAACCTTGATATCAAGATCATATCCGGTAACGAGTTGTTCTACCTTGCCTGCGAGTCCTATCAGATCGATCTTGGTCCTTCCGCAGGTCGGACATGAAACGACTTCTATGCCTCTTTTTCTGATATCCAATGCCCTGAGGATATGCTTTGCGGAGCGTATCTCCTCTACAGGATCTGCTGTAAGCGATACCCTGATAGTATCTCCGATACCTTCATGCAGAATGATACCGATCCCCACGGCCGACTTGATATTGCCGGCAATAACAGAACCGGTCTCGGTAATGCCAACATGAAGCGGATGATCGGTACGTGATGATATCAGTTCATGCGCCCTGACAGAGGTCATGACATCAGATGCCTTTATACTGATCACAATATCGTGAAAATCCATTTTTTCAAGGATATCCACCTGGCCCAGGGCGCTTTCAACAAGTCCTTCGGCAGTGACACGGCCGTATTTTTCCAGATATTTCTTCTCCAAAGAACCCGAATTGACACCGACCCTGATGGGGATACCTTTTTCGGCTGCGGCTGAAACTACAGCCCGTACCCTGTCTTCACTTCCGATATTGCCCGGATTGATCCTGATCTTGTCCGCACCGTTTTCAATAGCCGCAAGTGCAAGCTTATAGTCAAAATGGATATCGGCAACAAGCGGTATGCTGATCTGCTTCTTGATCTCACGTATCGCAGCGGCAGCTTCCTGCGTCGGAACCGCACATCTTACAATATCGCAGCCTTCCAAAGTCAGACGTCTGATCTGGTCTACGGTAGCCGCAACGTCCTCGGTCTTTGTATTCGTCATGGACTGAATGGCGATCGGATTGTTGCCGCCGATCTTAACATTCCCGATGCATACTTCATGTGATTTTCTTCTAACGATGGAGTTATCCATAATCCCGCATGTCCGATCCGATCATCTGCCAATTATATTCAATGACCGAATATTACTCCCTTCCGCATGTTTTTTATCTTGACTCAGGGTCTTCGCCTCTTGATATCTTAATTGCGCGCTTGTCCTTGTACATCAGTTCATCGGCATCCTTTACGATAACATTCATATCATAGGGCTTTACGCCTCTTCGTTTGCCGCAGGCCAATACGCACTCGATCTCGGGCTCAACAGCATTCTGGTCTTCAACAGCCTTACGCCAATCTGCTTCGACCTGCTTTACCTTCTCTTCATCGGCATTGGCAAGCACAAGAATGAATTCATCGCCGCCGATACGGAATGCATAGATATCATCGGATGCAACGGCCTTCAACGAGTTCGCCGCCTTGATGATGAGCCTGTTGCCCGCATCATGTCCCATAGTATCGTTTGTCCTTTTCAGATAGTTCAGGTCCATATAAAATACCGTGATGCTGTCATAGAACGGGAACTCGTATCTGAGCATTTCATTGTATTTGCTCTTGTTGAAAAGACCGGTCAGATTGTCGTGTTCACTGTCATAAACAATCTTCTCCCTGAGCAGTGCATTCTCAATAAACAGCTTAAATACATTGAAGTACAATGGATAGATCATCTCATTTGCTTCGTTTTCGTTATTCTTGAAAAACAGAGCATAATCCTCACCGGAGATCGTGTTTCCGCTGGCACAGCACAGATATCTGCCTTCGGTCAGAGGAAGATAATACTTTTCACCTTCTTCGTATTTTGTTTCAGGCGACTCTCCAACCGATCTGAAGGCTTTTATCGTATCCTCCCCTGTACTCAGGGAGTATTTTTCAAGAACATTCCTGCGTTTGATGAACAATACCGCAGATTCGGTATCAAGGTATGTCTTTACTATACGAACGATCGACTTGCAATCGGAAATTGAACGTATCATATCCTGCTGGCATTTTGAAAGGATATGCCAGTCATGCGAATACTGAGCAAGATCCCGGTAGAGTTTGACATAATCGCTGATATCATATACATGATGTACGAGCCAGTGTTCTCCGTCGTCAATGACTTCCAGCGAGTGTACCCTGTAGATCAAGCCCTCATCCTTCTCGGCGATCTCCCATTCGATGTCAAGGCCGTTCACCGGTTCACTGCGCCATTTTTCGTTCCATGTAAACCAATGAGTTTCATCGAACTCAGGTTTACCGCTGCGGTATACGATATTCCAGGCGATATCGGTGATCAACAGCGCTCCGCCTCTTTGTTTCATAAAATTCTGAAGAATCCTGTCAGTATTCATTTTCCCCATACCCCTATGCTCTCATTTTTAAGTTGCTGCCAACATAGACTTTTATCTGAAAAATACATTTCGGATATCGTTAAAGAATACAAATACCATCAATGCCATAAGGACAATGATGCCGATCGCATGTACCATGCCTTCCTTTTCGGGAGGTACGGGCTTGCCCCTGATAAGCTCGATCAGTATAAATATTAGCCTTCCTCCGTCGAGAGCCGGGATCGGAAGCAGGTTCATAACTCCGAGATTGGCACTCAGCAGAATGGCCCAGTTCATCAGATTCAGCATTACATAGAGCAATCCGTCACTTTTTGATTCTTCAACCGTATTCTCAAGTTCCGATACGATCCTGACGGGACCTCCGAGATCGTCAGAGCTTAACTTTCCGCGGAACAACAGTCCCAGACTCTTGATCGTATTGACGATCCAGTATCTTACTTCGTAGAATGAGTATTTTACAACATTTACAGGTGTGGTCTTTTCACGACCGTTGGCATTGTAGGTAAAGCCCGTCACGTAATTTTCAACGAATTCCGGGATCAGAGACAATGTATAAATCTCGCCTTTCCTGTCAAATGTCAGTTCAAGCTCGCTGCCGTCCATAGGATTTTCTGCAATATATTCGCTGAAGGCTTTTCCGCTTGTAACCTGAAATCCATTGATCGAAATGATAATGTCGTCGGGCAATACTCCGGCTTTCTCAAGTACACCTTCCTTGACAAGGGATGTGATCTTGCAGGGATCATCGCTTGCATTATAATAAAAGCCGAGTTTGTAGGAACGGTTCAGTTCCGGTGTAAGTGTGGTGGAATATTCCTTTCCGTCTCTTAAATAGCTGACGGATAAGGTCTTGCCGTCAAGTTCATTGAATGTAAAATATGTGGCCAGCTCTCTTCCTATGGCAATATTCTTATTTCCGAAGGAAGTTATGATATCGCCTCTTTCGATGCCTGCAGCAGCCGCAGGCCCGTCCCCGGTGACCGAAGTAACATAAGCGGGATCGTATCCCACAATGCCGATTACGATCATTGAGATCAGGAATGCAAGGATAAAGTTAAAAAACGGTCCCGCAAATATCGTCGCCAGCCTTGCCCAGGGCCCTTTTGACGTAAATGATCTCTCGTCATCCATGGCTTCGCCGTTCTCACCGAGCATCTTACATGCTCCGCCGAACAATATCAGCCTGATGCTGTATTCGGTCTCTCCTATCTTGAATTTACACAGCTTTGGTCCGAATCCCACCTGGAACTCCGGAACAGATATACCGTTTTTCTTGGCC
>JAGCZE010000378.1 GCA_017960415.1 Lachnospiraceae bacterium | reverse complement strand
CGGTATCACCGAGCCCACACCTACCTTCTCAGCTTGCGTCGGTCAGGCATTCCTTGAGCTTCATCCTACCAAGTACGGTGAGGAGCTTGTTAAGAAGATGCAGAAGAGCGGCGCTAAGGCTTACCTCGTAAATACCGGCTGGAACGGAACCGGCAAGCGTATCTCCATTAAGGATACCCGTGGTATCATCGATGCTATCCTGAGCGGTGATGTTCTGAAGGCTCCTACCAAGAAGATCCCGATCTTCGATTTCGAAGTTCCTACACAGCTTGATGGCGTGGCATGGGGCATCCTTGATCCTCGCGACACATATCAGGATCGTGGCGAGTGGGAGAGCAAGGCAAAGGATCTTGCAGGCCGCTTCGTAAAGAACTTCAAGAAGTATGAGACCAACGATGCAGGCAAGGCACTTGTTGCAGCAGGCCCCAAGGCTTGATATATCATAAGTTAAACTTTTGCGACTCTCCGCACAGTAATGTGCGGAGAGTTTTTTATATTGCGACAGGCTTTCAAGAAATTTCTTGTGTACATGGACATCGTGTGGTACACTGAACGTGTGGCTGATGGGGAAACGCCATGTGTAACGGGAATTAACCGGGTTGAGGCGGTTTTTCAAGGGAGGAAAAGGTATGGACTATGAAGAATATTTGAGGGAATACGGCGGGGCCGAGCATTTTCCGAAGGGTGTTCCGGGAGGCTTCTTTATTTACGAAGCCGGCGGAGACGAAAAAATCCTGTTTGCCGATGAGAACATCCTGAGACTCTACGGATGCAGCACCTTTCAGGAATTCATGGAACATGTCGGCGGCTCGTTCAAGGGAATGGTATATCCCGAAGATCTTGAGAAGATTCAGAATGAGATCCAGGCGCAGACATTATTTGGGGAGAAGCGCCATGATTATGTAAAATACCGGATCCAAAATAAACAGGGCGAAGTAAAGTATGTTGAGGATTTCGGTCATCTGTTGCACGGAGTCGGATATAAGAGCTATTTCTATGTATTCATTGTCGATGTCGACAGGAACGAGTTCCTGAACAAATCCTTAAGTTCGCTTGCGGAGGCGCAGGCGCGTTCGCTCGATCAGGGAACCGACGATCTGACAGGATTGTTCAACATGACTTTCTTCTATCAGAAGGTGCAGACTCTGATCAACTCGATAGAAGGAAGGCGTACTCCTTTGTCGATCATTCATTTCGATATCCCGAATTTCAAACTCTTTAATGAGAGACAGGGCTTCAGGCTCGGAGATGAGCTGCTGTGCCAGCTCGCAAGAACGATCAGGGGTGAGTTCCCGACAGATACGATCGCACGCTTTTCCGACGATCACTTTGTGGTTTGTGCGGAGGGACAGGGTGAAGATATAGTAAATAAAGTCGGTCACGTTTACAGAAAGATGCTCAGCGTTGACGATCCAAACATGCGAGTAAGGATCAAGGCCGGCATTTATTATATGGACGACCGCTGCTCTGAGGTCGGTCTTGCCTGCGACCACGCCAGGCTTGCCTGCAACAATATCAAGGGCCGTCATGACATGTTCTATTTCATTTATGATGAAATGCTCAGAGAGAGACTGCGCAGGCAGCAGTACGTGATCGATCATATTGACGAAGCGCTGAGACTGAAATATATTACGGTATTCTACCAGCCCGTGATCAGGGTAAATACCGGAAAACTGTGCGGCTTTGAGGCGCTGGTAAGATGGGTTGATCCCGAGATGGGAAGATTGTTCCCTTCGGATTTTATTGACACGCTCGAACAATATCATCTTATCCACCTGCTCGACAGCTACGTGGTAAAGGAAGTCTGCAGGGATTACAGAAAAATGGTTGACGCCGGCATGCCTGTGGTTCCGGTATCGGTCAACCTTTCAAGGCTTGATTTTGAACTGTGCGATGTATATGACATGGTGGAAAAAGCCAGGACTGAGTTTAATGTTCCTTCGGAAATGATCGAGCTCGAAGTGACCGAGAGCGCCTTAAATGACGATGCCAGCGCGTTGAAAAAGGAGCTGACCACATTGAAGGATGCCGGATATCATATCTGGCTCGATGATTTCGGAAGCGGATATTCTTCGCTGAATATCCTTACGGAGTATTCATTCAACGTATTGAAGCTGGATCTTGTCTTCCTGCGCAGTTATGACCGCAATCCCAAGACCGGCGCCTTACTCGGCTACATCGTAAAGGGAGCCGACGGTATGGGCCTCGAGAGTCTCTGCGAAGGTGTTGAGACTGAAGAACACTACAATTTCCTAAAGAGCATCAACTGCGACAGGGCACAGGGCTACTACTTCTCCAAACCCCTGCCCCTTAATGAAGTGATAAAAGTCCTCAACGATAAAGGAATCGAGTGGGAATAAACGGTTTATAATGAGAGCCGCCGCACCGGTCCGGTTTTTAAGTTTGCCTGTCATAAGGACTCACAAACAATTTGCACAAGTGGTAGAAATTCTTATCCGGTTTGAAAAAGCACATTGCAAAAACAAGCTACTGTCTGAGCGTAAGCGAGTTTAGCTTGTTTTGCAAACGGGTGTGCTTTTGAAAAGCGGATTTAGAATTTCACCACGCGGAAGCCGTTTGTGAGCCTGTCTTGTTTTAGACGGTGGATTTTCCTGCCTTGCGCGGGGCTTGCCTTGCGCGGGGCCTGCTTGCGCGGGGCCCCATATATGCATGTATAATACCCGGATTCAGACTTCAAGTCTTCCGGCGCATACTGCTTTGCCGGATTTCCTGTCAAACAGGAGAATATTGGTACTTCCGAAGGAGATCTTCAGCTTCT
>JAGCZE010000377.1 GCA_017960415.1 Lachnospiraceae bacterium | reverse complement strand
TAACTGACAGATTAAACTAACTGACAGAATAAATTAACTGACTGCACCTATGATACCTGCATCATTGCCGAGGGAGGCAATACGGATATCGGTCTGTACGTCGGAATGAAGAGAGTAGACTTCAGGTTGTACTCTCTTTTTCAGTTCATCAAGGAGTATGCTTCCAGCACCGCTCAGGCCGCCGCCGATGGAGAGAACATCGGGCTGGAGCAGATTGATTACATTGACAACTCCGGCGGTCAGATCCTTCATATAGGCATCAAATAACTCTACACAGGTCTTGTCGCCTGCGGCAAGAGCCTTGAAAAACATCTTTCCGTCGATTTTGTAAAGATTAAAATCCGTCAGTTTGTTTAACAGACAAAATTCATTTGTGATAGCGGCTTCGCGTGCCCGAAGGGCCAAAGCGGAAGCGGAACAGTAAGCTTCGAAACAGCCTCTGCGCCCGCAGGAACAGGGTCTGCCGTCAACCCTGATCACCGTATGTCCGATCTCACCTGCGGCAAGATTGCAGCCTTCCACGATATCACCTTTGTAAATATAAGCTCCGCCGATACCGGTACCGAGCGTCAGCATGAAGAAAGAAGCAGCGCCTTTTCCGGAACCCGCAACATATTCGCCTCTGGCGGCCGCATTGGTATCATTGATCAGCCTGACCGGAAGACCGGTCCTGGCGCTTACCATGGATGCGAAAGGAACATCATAAAAACCGATATTATTCGCGTCCCTGACAATATCGCGCTCAACGCTGCCGGGGATACCGATGCCGATACAGTCAAACGCGGACATGGATACATTCAGCCTCGCGGCAAATCTGAATACCATACGGGCGATATCCGCAGCTATCAGTTCGGGCTCGCAGTTATGCCTCGTAAGAATACTGTCTTTATCTATTATCTCGTTCAGTTCATCCACAACACCGCCCGCAGCGTTGGTGCCGCCGAGATCTATACCAACTTTATACATGTGATCCCTCCGGAGGATTTCGAATCCGACAATCGAAGAAAACAAAATTTCCTACAATTGCCTGCATATATAATTCTAGCACATCGCGGTCACAAATGCCATTATATTTTAAAGCTGAAAGGCAAACTGTAACTGTAACATTTTTCTTTTCAAAAAAATGAAAATGTGGTAGAATAAACTAAGTGTATAATAATATTTCAGATACGAATATACGGTTTTCGCCGTGTCGGTTTAATATGTTTTTTCGTTGAAACGGAAAGGACAATACACAGATATGAGCGCACTGACGATCTTATTGCTTGTGATCACTATGGTTGTTTCGATTCTAAATATGATCATAGTTCTTGTCACAAATTATAAATTCAGGGAAAGAATGAGTACAGGCGGCAAAAGGGTAGTATTCTTTGCCGATCTGAACGCAGCGATAGGTGTTATTGCGGTTATGATCAACATCATCGTGCTCATTCTTGAGATATTCGAAAATAACGAGACCGGGACTCTGTTCTTTGCTATAGGCCTGTTTATCGCAACGTTTGATTCGGCGATAGTACTTCGCTTCAGAGGTTTTCAGAATGAACTGATCAGTTCCGCCCTTATGCGCAACCAGCAGATACTGAACGAGCGCAATAAGATCATGGCCAATATCTCTCACGAGATCAGAACACCCATGAATACCATCATTGCCATGAATGAGGTACTCTTAAACGACAATTCACTCCCGGATGTATATAAAGAAAAACTTAACAGCATTTCCGAAGCCAGCACATCCCTGCTCCATGTCATCAACAACCGGATCGACTTTACCAAGATCGAATCACAGCATCTCGATGTCATAGAAACCAATTATGTGCTGAAGGAACTGATACAGAGCATCGTAGACAGATCCAAGGCTCCTATCGTCGAAAAGAATATCGACTTCAAGCTGAGCGTTGACAATGCAATACCGTCGGTTCTGCACGGCGATGATATCAGGATAATCCAGGTTGTTACGAACCTGCTGGACAATGCTTACAAATTCACCAACACGGGTGTTATCGCGGTGGATGTTTCACACCGTAGACTGTCTGAAGACAAGATCGAGCTTATTTTCTCGGTTCAGGATACCGGTATGGGTATTCCCGAGAAGGAAAGACAGATCGTATTCAATAAATCCACCGTAAACTCCACAAGGGACGACCACAGGCAGAAGGGTGCCGGACTAGGTCTGCTCATTTCGAAGAGCATTGTCGATATCATGGGCGGAAGTATAACATTTGAGACCGAAAGCGGAGTGGGAACGAGATTCCTGGTTACGATCCCGCAGATGGTCGTAGATGCCAACCCCATAGGCAAATTCAATGCCGGCGGCAACAAGAGCGGAAGATTCATGTTCAAGGCATCGGGCGCGAGGGCTCTTATTGTCGACGACAATATAGTCAATCTGTTTGTTGCGAAGGAGCTGCTTGAGAGATACGAGATCGAAGTTCAGACGGCTTCGGGCGGCCAGGAATGTCTTGATATCGTAAATGGGAATGTATTTGACATCATCTTCATGGATTATGTTATGCCCGGCATGGACGGCCACGAGACACTTCGCAAGATACGCTCGCTGGGCCTTGAGCATCTGAACAAGGTACCGGTTGTGGCACTTACGGCTCAGACTATCAGCGGAGCAGAGAAGATCTACAAGGACGAAGGATTCGACGGGTATCTGTCAAAGCC
>JAGCZE010000376.1 GCA_017960415.1 Lachnospiraceae bacterium | reverse complement strand
GCGGCATTGTTTCGAGTGTATACGGCGCGAAGATCATGAAAGATCTCGATCTGATCCCCGAAGATGTGAAGGTTATGGTAGTCGGATCTGTTCAGGAAGAGGACTGCGACGGTCTGTGCTGGCAGTATATTATCCGTGAAGACAAGGTAAGGCCTGAATTCGTTGTATCAACCGAGCCTACCGACGGCGGTATTTACAGAGGACACCGCGGACGTATGGAGATCAGGGTTGATGTGGTCGGTGTATCCTGCCACGGATCGGCTCCCGAGCGCGGCGACAACGCTATCTACAAGATGGCTGATATTCTGCAGGATGTACGTTCCCTGAATGAAAATGACGCGGCTGACGACAAGGAGATCAAGGGCCTTGTGAAGATGCTCGATCAAAAATACAATCCCGAATGGGAAGAGGCTAATTTCCTCGGACGCGGAACCATCACCGTTTCCCAGATATTCTATACATCACCGAGCCGTTGTGCTGTTGCGGATTCCTGTGCGGTATCCCTTGACCGCCGTATGACCGCCGGAGAGACCTGGGAGAGCTGCCTCGAAGAGATCCGCCAGCTTCCGGCCGTAAAGAAATACGGTAAGGATGTAACGGTTTCGATGTACAATTACGACCGTCCTTCTTATACAGGTCTTGTTTATCCGATCGAGTGTTATTTCCCCACATGGGTCATCCCGAAGGACCACAAGATCACCAGGGCCCTTGAGGCTTCATACAAGGGCTGCTACGGTGAGGAAAGGATCGGCGCGGAAGAAACGATCGCAATGCGTAAAGCCCGTCCTCTGACCGATAAATGGACCTTCTCTACCAACGGCGTTACGATCATGGGCAGGAACGGCATCCCCTGCATCGGATTCGGACCCGGTGCCGAATCACAGGCACATTTCCCGAATGAGCATACCTGGAAGCAGGATCTGGTAACCTGTGCAGCCGTATATGCGGGACTTCCGAAGCTGTATGTGGAGCAGGACTGAGATGATCCGTCTGACCCGGATTTGAGAAATACAGTTACCATTCACAGTTATACTGGCGAAAAGCTCACGAAAGAATATTTTTAGTTTGTTTTCCGATCGGTATATTTTGTGGAAGTGATCATATGAAAGGATAACAACATGGATAATTTTACTTCATATCTTGATACTTTGAAAAAGCTTGATTTTAAGAACATGTACAATAACGACTTCTTCCTTACCTGGGAGAAGACCGATGATGAGCTCAAGGCTCTCTTTACCGTAGCCGATGCCTTAAGAAGCCTGCGTGAACGCAACATTTCCACGAAGATCTTTGACAGTGGACTCGGAATTTCTCTGTTCCGTGACAATTCCACCAGAACACGTTTCTCATTTGCATCAGCCTGCAATCTGCTCGGACTCGAGGTTCAGGACCTTGATGAGGGCAAGTCTCAGATCGCTCACGGCGAGACTGTCCGGGAAACCGCGAATATGATCAGCTTTATGGCAGATGTGATCGGAATCCGTGACGATATGTATATCGGTAAAGGCAATGCATATATGCATGCCGTATCAGAGGCTGTACAGCAAGGTAATAAGGACGGTGTTCTTGAGCAGAGACCCACACTGGTCAATCTGCAGTGCGACATAGACCATCCGACTCAGTGCTGTGCCGATCTGCTCCATTGTATACATGAATTCGGCGGCGCCGACAAGCTTAAGGGCAAGAAGGTTGCGATGACCTGGGCTTATTCACCCTCATACGGTAAGCCTCTTTCGGTTCCCCAGGGTGTGATCGGACTGTTCACACGTCTTGGAATGGATGTTGTACTGGCTCATCCGGAGGGATACGAAGTAATGCCCGAGGTTGAGGAGGTTGCACGAAAGAATGCGGCAGCATCCGGAGGATCATTTACGAAGGTGAACAGCATGGCTGAAGCCTTCAAGGGCGCGGATATCGTTTATCCGAAGAGTTGGGCTCCCTTCGCAGCTATGGAGGAGAGAACGGAACTGTACGGCAACGGTGACTTTGACGGAATCAAGGCTCTCGAGAAGAGACTGCTCGCTCAGAATGCGGAACATAAGGACTGGGAGTGCACCGAAGAGCTGATGAAGCTGACCGGCGACGGCTCCGATGGATGGCGTTCGCCTCTCGGAAATGCAGACGGCAACCATGGCCAGGCAATGTACCTGCACTGTCTGCCTGCGGATATCACGGATGTCAGCTGTGAGGCCGGCGAGGTTGCGGCAAGCGTATTTGACCGTTACAGAACTCCTCTTTACAAGCAGGCAAGCTTCAAGCCGTATATCATCGCAGCGATGATCTTCCTTTCGAAGATAAAGGATCCCGCAGCTACACTGAAGATGCTTGAGGACCGGGCAACACTGCGCAGGGTGCTGTGACGTGGCTGTGAAAGCCGGGAAAGGAGCGCTTAATGATACCTGCTTTTATCATGTGGAGTCTCTTGGCTGTATTATTCCTCGTAATCGGTATCATCGCACGAAGATCCGAGAAACCTGTCGGTTTCTTCGCAAATGTGAGAGCGCCTGAAGTAAATGATGTCCGAAAGTACAACCGTGCTGTGTCGAATATCTGGCTTGTCGGGACACCCATTTTTGAATTGCTTGGTCTTCCTTTTCTGTTTGGCAGTCAGAATTCACCTGTTTTTCTTATTTCCTGCCTCGGAGTTGTGTTCTGGTCAATCGGAATGATGATAGCATATACATTGATTTCATCGAAGTATATAGTAAGAAGATGAGTTGCTGTATCCGGTTACTTTTCAATTATTGATAATTGGTTATGTCCAACTTGCGTGTCCGATGTTGCACAAAAATAAGGCGAAACGGCGGGATATGTCGTAGAGGAGGCCTGTATGAGCAGAATAGTCATAGCACTTGGCGGCAACGCACTCGGTAATTCCCTGAAAGAGCAGATGGCAGCGGTCAAGATCACCTCAAAGGCGATCGTAGATCTGATCGAAGAAGGACATGATGTGGTCATCTCCCACGGAAACGGTCCTCAGGTCGGTATGATCAATCAGGCCATGCTCGAATACAGCCGTATCGAGCCGGGTCAGGATACTATGCCGCTTTCGGTCTGCGTCGCAATGAGCCAGGCCTTTATCGGATATGATCTGCAGAATGCAATGCGCGAGGAAATGCTGAACCGCGGCTTTGAAAAGCCGGTTGTATCAATGGTAACGCAGGTAAGAGTCGATCCCGACGATCCGGCATTTGCGAATCCGTCCAAGCCCATCGGACGCTTCATGGATAAGGAGAGAGCCGATGAATTTGCCGCACGGAACGGATATACCATGAAAGAGGATGCCGGCCGGGGATGGCGGCGTGTCGTTGCTTCGCCGAGACCCATTGAGATAGTGGAAATAAGCGCGATCCGTAAGCTGGTCGATAATAAAGAAATAGTGATCGCCTGCGGAGGCGGCGGAATTCCGGTCACACGTATAGGAAACCATCTGAAAGGCGCTCCTGCGGTTATAGATAAGGACTTTGCAAGTGCGGTAATGGCACGCGATCTCGACGCAGATTATCTGATCATCCTGACCGCAGTCGAAAAGGTTGCGATCAATTTCCATAAGGAAAATGAGCAATGGCTTGACCACATGACGGTTGAAGAAGCCCGCCGTTACGCAGCCGAAGGCCAATTCGCCCCCGGCTCGATGCTGCCGAAGGTTGAGGCTGCCTGCGAATTCGCCGAATCCAAACCCGGCCGCAGAGCACTTATCACACTCCTTGAAAAAGCCAAGGACGGAATCAATGGCAGGACAGGTACTGTGATAGAATTGTAAACCAGACCCAAATATACTGAGGTCTATTCCGGGATTTTCTCGGCGATACTTGAATTGCGGTAAGCTTTATCGTCAGTGATCTCCCTGATAATGTTCAGCCAGTCGGGGAAGTCGATTTTGTCGTCCTCGTGATTCAGCTCGATCTCAACAACTGCACGGTCGTTCCAGAACGGATAGACATCGATCTCGAAATACCGGTTATTATGAGTCAGGCAATATCTGGTCTTGCGGATCTGGCGCTTTGAAGTATCGGCATCCATAAGGCTGCGCAGGTACTCGCTCTGGGAGAGACGGCGCTCGATCTCGATACGTTTCATATTATCGATGGGCCGTTTCTCGGTTCGGAAATAGATATAATTGCCATCGGTTCCGCGCTGTCTGACACGGATCTCCGTATCGTTCTCCGACTTCAGATAAGTCTGGATTATTTCAACTCTCTTGCAGTTCGGAAGTGCCTCAAGGAACGTGATATCGGGGTATTTTATCAGGAACTTGCGCTCGATCTCATAAGGATGGGGCTCGCCTAAGAAGGATGAGATCTCTGCCAGCAGTCTTTTCATTTTTTCTTCAAAACCTGTGGAATTATCGATAACACGCAGATGGGGATGCCCTGTCCAGGCTGCGATCAGTTTATCGTCCAGCTGTGCGGCTTCGGCGGCGCTTTCTTTACGTGCTTCGTTGTTTGCTGTCGTATAATATTTCTCGGCACCTTTTGCCGCAGTCACAAGATGGAAGATAGCATCATAGCCGTCACGGAGCTCGGTCAGGTTACCGCCGATCGACTTGAGCACTTCGCTGAACTCTTCTTCGTTCATATATGCTTTGTTATCCATCGCGCCACGGTCGCATACGATCAGGATC
>JAGCZE010000375.1 GCA_017960415.1 Lachnospiraceae bacterium | reverse complement strand
TGCCGATAAGGACCATTCGAAGACTGCGGGCTATACCGGTACAGGCCCTGTAAATACTTTATTTGACGATACCGGGAATCTGTTTGATTACAGTACTTTCCATTTTGACAAGGATACCATCGATGAACTGGCTCCGACGATCAATATGGAATTTTCCGAACTGATCGGGGATAACGGTGATTATTCCTTCCCCAAGGGCTATCCCGAGGCCGGTACTTACAGGGTAGTTGTGGATCTCTATCACCAGGTAGTAATGGTATTTACCCAAGATGAGGATGGCAAATATACCGTGCCTGTCAGGTACATGCTTTGTTCATCCGGCGCCGACAGCTCGCCGTCGCCTTGCGGAACATACAAGATGCGCGCCTACAGAGTGCGTTTCGGATTATTTAAGAATACCGAAAGCTATGCGCAGTACTGGAGCCTGATTTCAGGCAGGATCTATTTCCATACGATACTTTATTCCCAGCGTGACGGCGCAACATATGACACAACCTACAAAGAACTCGGCGATAATGTATCCCACGGCTGTATCAGACTAACGGTACCAGATGCAAGGTGGATCTGGTATCATTGCGCACCCGGAACCGTTGTAGAGATACGTAAGGGTTCGAAGAAAGAGAAAGAAATAGCCAAGATACGTGAGAGACTGATCCTTGCCGATTATCCCGAGAAACGCCTGAAACTAAAGGCCGGCAAGATACCCTCAACCGACAACTGGAAAGTAGAGGATATACCTCACGATGTTGAATTTGTGCAGGGGTCTCAACAATAATAAAACGTAAGTCCGCTAACGGGCTGTCGCACATAAAAAGCCCGGTTTAACGTTATTATGTCGGGATAAAAAAAATTAAAAAAATACTTGACATTTATTTTTGTTGTGATAACATAAATTTCAACGATTTAAAGGAGCAAAATGCTCCTGCGTTTAAAGGCTGTGACGAAGACGGCTGCGAGGAGAATTTCACAGAGAACCGGTGTATGGTGAGAACCGGTGGTTCGATTTGCATCAGGCCCATCCCTTCCGAGCCGGAAGACTGAACATACCTTTTCGTTTTAATGTATATGATAAGATATATACATATAAACAGATCCGGTATCAGTAGGAACTTCCCGTGAGACTGCGTTAATGCACAGGACTTGATGGAGTCCGTTGAGGTGGCAGGTTTTTCTGCAAGTTGAGTGGTACCGCGGATAATGTATTATTCGTCTCAATGTAAGATGTATTTTCTTGCATTGAGACTTTTTTATTTGAAAATACATCAATTCTGCCGCAGATATAGCGGCATAGCTGATAAACAGGTATTCCACGCGTAAAAAAGGAGGTTCTAAAATGGTCAGGAATTCATTGCAGGATGTTGCATCACGTGTTAAGGAAATGCGTGAACTGTCAAATATCTCGGTTCATGAGATGGCTGAAGCCACAGGCATGACGGTTGACGAGTATCTGGCGCTTGAAGAGGGAAAGGTTGATTTCTCGTTTTCATTTATTTACAAATGTGCCGAGAAATTTGATGTTGATATTGCGGATATACTTCAGGGTTCCAGCCCGAAGCTTACTTCATATTCGATCGTTAGAAAGGGCAAAGGCGTTCCGATCGCACGAAATGAGGCATGTGAGTATCTTTCAATGGCTCCGAACTTCAAGAATAAGATGGGAGAGCCGTTCTTCTGCAGGCTTCCCTTCGATCCCGACGCTCTTAATGAGCCGATGCAGCTCCATGTCCATGACGGTCATGAAGTAAGCGTTATCATGAAGGGCATGATGCGCCATCAGTTCGGAAACAGGATTGAGACGCTGTATCCCGGAGATGTTATCTATTTTGATTCAAACACGCCTCACGGTGAGCTTGCCATCGGAGGCCAGGATTGTGAATTCTTTACTGTTATCATGCATCCCGAGCGGGGCGATACATTTGCGTCAAGCACCGGCAATGATACCAACTGGGTTCCCGAGGATATCATGGTGGATGAGCCCGAGACCGGCGCGGTATACGAGAAGTTTATCTCATGCAAGATCAATGCCAACGGTCTGCTCAAAGAGATCAAATTCAAGCATGACAATCATTTCAATTTTGCATATGATGTTGTAGATGCAATGGCTGAGAAAAATCCTCTTAAGACCGCGATGGTATGGGTAGGGGATGACAAGAAGGACAGAAGATTTACATTCCAGGATATCAGCCTTTTAAGCTCGCAGGCAGCAAACTACTTCAGATCGCTGGGCATCCAGAAGGGCGACAGGGTAATGCTCGTACTCAAGCGTCATTACCAGTTCTGGATTTCGATCATTGCACTGCACAAACTCGGCGCCATCGCGATTCCCGCTACGAGCCAGCTGGTAAAGCATGATTTTGAGTACCGCTTCAATGCCGCCGGTGTAAGTGCAATCGTGGCAACACCCGAGGACGGAGTTCACGAGCAGGTTGAGCTTGCTCAGGAGGAATCGCCTACACTGAAGACCAAGATCATCGTAAATGCAACAAGAGAAGGCTGGAAGAATTTCGATGAAGGCATAGCCGAATGTTCCGACAGATTCCCGAGACCCGAGGGTGCCGCAGCGGCTTCGGGCGATGACATAATGCTGATGTTCTTTACTTCGGGAACCACTGGATATCCGAAGATCGCCACACACAGCTTCAAATATGCTCTCGGACATTTTGTGACCGCGAAATACTGGCATAAAGTCAATCCCGACGGTATACATCTGACGGTTTCGGATACGGGCTGGGGCAAGGCACTCTGGGGCAAGCTGTACGGTGCATGGCTGTGTGAATCGGCAGTATTCGTATATGATTTCAAACGTTTCAATGCCGCAGACCTGCTGCCCATGTTCGCGAAGTACCATATTACCACATTCTGCGCACCGCCTACTATTTTCAGATTCCTGATCAGGGAAGACCTGTCAAAATACGATCTCAGCTCGATACAGTATGCAACCGTTGCAGGTGAGGCGCTCAATGAGGAAGTATATAACAAGTTCCTCGAAGCAACCGGAATCAAGCTGAAAGAAGGCTTCGGTCAGACTGAAACGACCCTGTGTATCGCCAATCTGGTCGGAATGGAAGTGAAGCCCGGTTCCATGGGCAAGCCTACGCCTCAGTATGATGTTGATATCCTGCTGCCCGACGGTACGCCCGCTTCGGTCGGTGAAGTAGGTGAGATTGTGATCAGGACCGAGGAAAAGGTTCCGAACGGCCTGTACAGAGGCTATTACCGCGACGATGAGAAGACACTTGAGAGCTGGCATGACGGTTATTTCCATACCGGAGATACCGCATGGCGCGATGAGGACGGATATTTCTGGTATGTCGGCAGAACCGACGATCTTATCAAGTCCAGCGGATACCGTATCGGACCCTTCGAGATCGAAAGTGTCCTCATGGAGCTTCCGTATGTGCTTGAATGTGCGGTTACGGGTGCGCCCGATCCGGTCAGAGGCCAGGTTGTAAAGGCGACGATCGTACTCACAAAAGGTACCGTAGGCACGGAAGAACTGAAAAAAGAGATCCAGAACTATGTAAAGGAACATACCGCACCTTACAAATATCCGAGAATCGTTGAATTTATTGACGAAATGCCCAAAACTATCAGCGGTAAGATCCGCAGGGTAGCATTAAGAGAAAAGGATAATGCTGCGGAAAAGTAAGATATCACTGCAGTTCCTGTTAGTAAATCTACAAAGTAAGAATTTGTTCAAATTGCACAAAACAAATCGTCATATTTTATATTATTTGTGAAAAGCATAAAGTTTTGCTTGTAAAAACCGTCATGATTTAGTAAAATAATCAATGGCGGTTTTTTGATGCCTGATATTGTTTCCGATACGCATAGTCGGCATTTTAGGGCGTTTTGAAACCCACAAATGTATGGAGGGTAATTATTATGAACACTTACAAGAGTGAAGACATCCGCAACGTCGCAATATTGGGACACGGTGGCTGCGGAAAGACTACTTTGATTGAGGCAATGGCACTCAATACCGGAGCAATTTCAAGAATGGGCCGCGTAGAAGACGGTTCAACCTTAAGTGATTTTGACAAGGAAGAGATCAAGAGAACATTTTCGATCAGCACTTCGCTGATTCCACTCGAATATAACGGAATTAAGTATAATTTCCTTGACACTCCCGGATATTTCGATTTTGTCGGTGAGGTAGAGGAAGCACTTGATGCTGC
>JAGCZE010000374.1 GCA_017960415.1 Lachnospiraceae bacterium | reverse complement strand
TTATAACTCTTGAAAATATTTCGGAAAAGGATGTAAAGAGCTATATAAAAAAGCTCACAAAGAATGGATTTACGATCGATCAGACGTATTTATCCGGGGACGGAAGCATTATTTCCGATCCGGAAGATATAGCAAGCGCATATGAATATCATGCCTGCAATGAGGACGGATGGGCGGCCGGGCTCAGTTATGATCCGGATACCGCAATACTTGTGGTATCATCCGGATATGATATTGCGGAAGACAACGACGCATATGATATGCTGAGGGCTGAAACCCCGCTCGGGCTCCTTCCCGAATTCTCTTATGGGTCATTTGATTCGTCAAAACAGGACGGCGGAATGTATTATGCGGTGTTTTCGAACGTAACTGGTGATTATGCCGATTACGCCGGTGCGCTGAAGGAGGCGGGATTTAACCTGGATATCGACGAGGGCGACTCCGACGGCATCTTATGGTACTATGCATACAATGAAGACGGATATTTCTGTGAATTCAATTATACCGACGGCATGGCCAGGATAGGCTGCGGTACGGATTAAACTGAAAGACAATCGATGTCTTTTGCCATGATATGAGAGTTGATTTTTATATTATAAAAGCGGACAGACCGGATGTGGTGAGCAGAAGCGGCGATCCGGAAGGGTTTTCGGATTATCGGAGGAAAAAAATAACGGCCCTTAAAAATCCGGCTTCCAAACGTTTGTCGACTGCAGCCGGAATGGCTGTTGAGAACGGTCTGAAGAAATTCGGTCTCAGGGAAAACGATGTGAGTTACGGTCTGAATGAGCATGGAAAACCATTTGTTGAAGGGCATCCGGAGATCGTTTTCAATGTTTCGCATTCGGGAGATTATGCGGTTGCTGCATTCGTGGATACGGAAGAGGCGGATGCAGTATTCGTTGGTACCGAAGAGGCGGATAGGGGCGGATCGGACAACGGCAAAGATCTGCCGCCAAAGGTACTCTGGTCGGTAGGCGTGGATATCGAGCGGATCGACAGGATGAACCGCAGGATCGTTTCGAAAATGAAGAAGGATGTCGGGTTTGACAATCCGTCGGATGCCGATGAACAGGAAAAGGATATGACCGATCTGTGCAGGCGTTGGACATCGGCGGAAGCATTTGTGAAATGCATCGGAACGGGCCTGATATCATTGGAAGAGGATTTTCATTTTGAAAAGACACCGTCCGGATATATAAGGCTGTGCCAGGATATCTACGATGGTGAATTTTCACTGATAGAGGCGGATGCGCCGTCCGGTTATTGTATTACATGTGTAGTAAGAAAACAGGAAATAAAAAGGAGAAAGATAAAAAAATGAAAAAAGTAATCACCTACGGAACCTACGATCTGTTGCATGTAGGACATATAAACCTGCTGCGCAGGGCAAAAGCGCTCGGCGACTATCTGATCGTTGTGGTATCATCCGACGAATTCAACGCGATCAAGGGCAAGAAGGCGTATTACAGCTTCGAAGACAGAAAGAAGATTCTTGAGGCTATCAAATACGTGGATGAGGTTTTGCCGGAGTACACCTGGGAACAGAAGATCGATGATGTCGTCAACAATAATGTCGATGTGTTCGTCATGGGCGACGACTGGACCGGCAAGTTCGATTTTCTGAAGGAATATTGTGAAGTTGTATATCTGCCCAGAACGGAGGGGATTTCGACTACTAAGATAAAGGAAGATCTTGGAATTACCGGATCTAAGGAATGAAAAAGAAGGGAAAGTAACAGATTATGAAAAAACCGTTTGTAACCAAGGAACTTGTAGAAGAGATAGTAAAGAAATACCCCACCCCCTTTCATATTTACGATGAGAAGGGAATCCGCGAGAATGCAAGGCTCTTGCAGCAGGCGTTCTCATGGAATAGGGGATTCAAGGAATTCTTCGCCGTAAAGGCAACACCGAACCCTTATATACTTCAGATACTGAAAGAAGAGGGCTGCGGTGTCGACTGCGCTTCGATCCAGGAACTGTATTTGGCGGAGGCAGTTGGCATGAAGGAAGGGGACATCATGTTCTCGTCCAATGAGACGCCTGTAGGCGAATTTACGAAAGCAAGACAGCTGGGCGGTTATATCAACCTTGACGATATCACGCTGATCGATTTCCTGGACAAGGAATGCGGCATCCCGGAGACGGTATTCTGCCGTTTCAATCCCGGCGGATTCTACAATGTTTCCAATGACATCATGGACAACCCCGGCGATTCGAAGTACGGTATGACACGCCATCAGATCGCGGATGCCTACAGAAGGCTGATGATGCTTGGTGCGAAGAATTTCGGTATCCATGCGTTCCTATGCAGCGGCGCACTTACCAATGATTATTATCCGATGCTGGCTCGCGACCTATTCAAGCTTGCGGTCGAACTGCATGAGGAAACCGGAGCGGATATACGTTATATCAACCTTTCCGGAGGTATCGGCATTCCTTACCGTCCTGGTGTGAAGCCCTGCGATATACTTAAGATCGGCGAGGGCGTACGCGCGGCTTACGAAGAGATCATAGAGCCTGCGGGCATGGATATTGCGATATTCACGGAGCTCGGCCGTTTCATGCTGGCTCCTTACGGACATCTGATCTGCAAAGCTATCCATGAGAAGCACATTTACAAGGAATATATCGGCGTTGACGCCTGCGCGGCAAACCTGATGCGTCCCGCGATGTACGGTGCTTACCATCATCTGACCGTACTCGGCAAGGAAGATGCCGAGTGTGACCACAGATATGATGTTGTCGGCAATCTGTGCGAAAATAACGATAAATTTGCGATCGACAGAGAACTTCCGAGGATCGATATCGGCGATTATATCTGCATTCATGACACCGGTGCCCATGGATTCTCGATGGGTTACAATTACAACGGCATGCTGCGCTCGGCCGAGCTTCTGCTGAAGGAAGACGGTTCGGTTCAGCTGATCCGCAGGGCGGAGACTGCGCAGGATTACTTTGCGACACTCGATGTATGCCCGATGATGAAGAACATTAAGTATTAAGAGGTTTTTGGCAAATGACAAAGTATGACGGCAGCGAAATAGTTGTTCTGAAAGGACTGGAGGCGGTCAGGAAACGCCCCGGAATGTATATAGGAAGTACCGGAAGCCGCGGACTGCACCATCTGATCTGGGAGATACTGGATAACGGTATTGACGAGCACCTGGCGGGTTTCTGCAGCGAGATCGAGCTCAGTCTTTTAAAAGACGGAGGCGTTATGATCACCGACCACGGACGCGGCGTTCCGGTTGACATCCATCCTACAGAGCACATTCCGACTGTACGCGTTGTATATACCATACTCCATGCGGGCGGCAAGTTCGGCAACTCGGCATACAAGGTCTCCGGCGGTCTTCACGGCGTCGGAGCGTCTGTTGTCAACGCGCTTTCTTCGAAAATGATAGTCGAGGTAAAGCGCGACGGGCATATTTACCATGATGAATATGCAAACGGCGGAGTACCCGTAACCAAGCTGGTTGACGGCATGGTCCCGATCGTTGGCAAATGCAATAAGAGCGATACAGGGACCAGGGTTACTTTCTATCCCGACGCTTCTATTTTCGATACGGTTGAGTTCAAACCCGAGATCATAGTCAAGAAGCTGAAAGAAACGGCATATCTGAACAAAGGACTGAAGCTGACATTCACCGATCAGAATACCGGATTTTCACAGGTATTCTGCGAAACTGAGGGCATCAAGAGCTTTGTTTCATATCTTTCGCGAGAGGAGAACGTACTGCATCCCACACCTGTATACATTGAGGGCAGGAGCGGGAATATCGAGGTCGAAGTGGCATTCCAGTACAACTCCGGATACGGCGAACAGATCAATTCTTACTGTAACTGTATAAATGTAGTAGACGGCGGAACGCTGGTCACGGGCTTCAAGTCGGGTCTGACCAGGGTTATGAACCAGTATGCCCGCGAACTCGGAGTCCTGAAGGACAAGGACGAGAATTTCGACGGCAAGGACATTCGTAACGGTATCATTGCGATCATTTCCATCAAGCATCCGGATCCGCAGTTCGAAGGCCAGACGAAGACCAAGCTTGGCAATAATGATGCGAAGACAGCTGTAGAAGATGTATTTGTGAGTGAAGTTACCCGTTATTTTGACAAGAATATTGAGGTACTCAAGGCCCTGCTCGATAATTCGCTGAAATCCTACAATGCCCGCAAGGCCAGCGATAAGGCCCGTAATGCGGTTTTGAAGCAGCTGAATGATACCGATACGAAATCGAAGCTTGCCGCATGCACCTCGAAACATCCCGAGGAGTGCGAGGTTTATATAGTAGAGGGTGATTCGGCGGGCGGTACGGTCAAGACCGCACGTAACCGCAAGACCCAGGCAGTTCTTCCGCTGCGCGGCAAGATCCTGAATGTAGAGAAGACCCCGCTGGAGAAGATACTGCTCAATAATGAGATCAAATCCATGATCGCGGCTTTCGGCTGCGGCATCGCCGAAGAATTCGACATAAACAAGCTGCGCTACGACAAGATCATAATCCTTACGGATGCCGA
>JAGCZE010000373.1 GCA_017960415.1 Lachnospiraceae bacterium | reverse complement strand
GGTAGAGGATGTCCTTAATGTGGGTGTCGATCGGAAATGCGACCACAAAACCTGCTCAGAAGATGAGTATGCAGTTCGCGACCTTATCCCCGATGCCGGTAAACGAGAGAAGGTATTTCTTCGCGTCCTCGTAGGGCATGGCGGCAAGTGTTTCGTCGGGGATGCCATGATCGAGAAACTGCACAGCGGTCTCATAGATGTAGCGCTCGCGGTAGCCCAAAGACAGGCCCTGTACGCCCGCAGGCCCCGCTGCCGCGATCTGCTCCGCGGTGGGGAAGGCGTAGCGGGCAGGGGAAGCAGGGGAAGACATGGGGACGGTTCTTCTGTCTGATGACCCTGCAGACAGAAGAACCGTCCCCATGTCTTCCCCTGTCCCCGTGTCTGCCCCCGTGTCTGCCGCCAAGTCTGCCATCTTGCTCCCGAGCTTTGCGCAGAGGCCCTCGATGCATTTCCTGATCGAAGGGATCTGCTTTTGCTGGGAAATGATAAAACTGATCATCATCTCCCAGGTATTTTGTCTCAGTATCCTGATCCCGCGTCCTGCCTCGCAGCATGATCTCAGATACCCGTCTTTCGCGTCCACAAGCCTTATAACGGCCTCATAGTCCCTGTCCAGGTCCAGATACCGTCTCCAGTACCGGAGGTCCTTTTCAGGGCAATACAGGCGCAGTATGACATTATCCTTCTCCGGACCGTCCGTACCGGTGCAGGACTGCCCATCCTCACGCCGCTCTTCGGTCAGCCTCAGATGCTTATCCGCCGAATATACATAAAACGCCCCCGGCCCGGCCTCATACATCCTGAAGACCTGCCCGCTGGCGGCGATTTTCCGTGCATCAAAATAACCTGTCTCTATCTCAAAAGCCATATATACCGACGATCCTCCTGCTTGATGTCTCCGCTATACCGGGGCATTCGCTTATCGCGCAAAATACCGTGGAAGCTGTTGCCTCCACGGTATTCATTATTTCAGATATTCTCTTTTAAATCAATGCCGCATTATGCATTGAACATGATCTTCTCACTGTTGAACGCGCGTCCTACCGCAACGGTGATGATGATCGCCAGCAGGAGCGTTCCGCCTATCGAAGCGAGGAAGTTTACGCTGGTAAGCTCATTGCTGCACAAATCCGCGATCGCAAGCGCATTGCCGTAGATCGGGATACCGTATCTGACGGTGGGGATAGACTTGCCCGAGTTAAACATCGTAAGCATGCCTGCGATGATAACAACGATGTAAACAGGCGAGATGTATGTGCTCGCTGTCTTGGTGTCCTTCGCGAGAACAGCCAGGAGACCGATGATCGCTACATAGAGGTAAACCATTACCAGCATGATCGCGAGCAGCATCAGGCACTGTGTGGGGCCGAAGGATACGTTGCCGAAGCCGTTCTCCGCGAGCTCGCCCATCGTCGAACCCATAACGCTCATCGCTACGATCATCGAAACCGCATAAACGATAGCCGAGAGGCTCGAAAGGATCGCCATCGAAACGAGTTTGCCGACTACGATAGCATCGCGGCTTACGGGAGTCAGGAGCATCGAAGCAAGAGTTCCTCTCTCCTTTTCACCGGCGATCGCATCGACACCGACACTCATCGCGCCTGCGAACAGGAGCATCGTGATCAGGTAAGGCAGCATCATCGAGATAAATCTGTTGTTGGCCTTGGCTTCCTTGACGATGCGCTGATCGTTCTGGGTGAATACATTCAGCTGGTCGAGATCGCCGAGACGCTGCGCGAGCAGGTTCGTGCGGTATGAAGAGAGCACGCCCGAGAATACGCTGTAAGCCTGTGACGAGTAGTTTTCCGAATCGTTAAAGAATACATTGACTTCAGGAGTCGCATCTCCTGCCTTGGTGTAAGCGGCAACCGTATTCTCAAAGTCTTTGTCGAATACGACGATCAGCTCGGCGTTGCCGTTCAGCACCTTATCTTCGAGCCCGGCCTTCTGCGAAGCATACTCGGCATCGGTCAGATAAGTAATGTTGGCAGTCATTGCGTAATCCATCTGGTCCGCGGTCTTCTTAAAGCCCTGATCCGCATTGACTATATACACCTCGGAGACATGCTCCGTGATATCGCTCTCCATAGATTTGATCAGATTTCCCATGAGACTGTAGATACCGATCATCAGGATCGCGGGAAGGATAAATAAACTGAATACGAGCCTTCTGTCGCCGAATACGCGCTTGAGCTCTTTACGAATAATGATTCCTGCACCTTTCATGACTCCACCTCCTTAATTCTCAGGATTGTACTGTTTGTACAACCTGAAGAATGCTTCCTCAAGATCATCCGCGCCGGTACTCTCAAGTATCTCGGGCAGGGTTCCCTCACAGGCCTTCTGACCGTTGATGATAACGGCGATCCTGTCGCAGAGCTTCTCCGCCTCGCTCATGATATGAGTCGAGATGATGACCGTCTTACCCTGCTCCTTTAAGGTCTTCAGGTAATCGGTAACCACTCTGGCCGTGATGATGTCAAGTCCGCTGGTGGGCTCGTCGAAGATGACTACCTTGGGATCGTGTACAAGGCTTACGGCAATGGCTGCCTTCTGCTTCATACCGGTCGAGAGCTCTTCGATCTTTTTGTCCTTGAACTCGTTGATGCCGAACTGCGTAAAGAGCTCTTCCTGCCTCTTTTCGATGGCCTCGGGGGTCATGCCGTGCAGCTCGCCGAAGAATTTGAACATGTAGTCCGCGGTAAAATTGGTGTCCAGTTTGATCTCGTTGGTCAGGAAGCAGATATTCTCACGTACATCCGCGCCTTGCTTGACCGTGTCAAAACCACAGACGCTGACATCGCCGTCCGTGGGCTTCAATAAGGTAGCCACACAGCGGAGAGTCGTGGTCTTTCCTGCGCCGTTGGGTCCTAAGAGACCGAAGATCTCTCCCTCCCTGGTCTCGAGCGAAAGTCCGTTGACCGCTATCTTTTCCGGATTAGTGGTCTTCAGCTCCATCATCTTTTTCTTTCCAAGTTTGTAGACCTTGGTCAGATTGTTGATCTTGATCATTTTTGCTCCTTTCATTCCGTTCCCTAATACGCCGGGCGCTTAAAGTGCGCCCTTTGATTGTTACACTTGCATTATCCGCTCACGCGGTTTATTTTTCAACGACCGCAAGACCGAATTACGGATACTTAATTCGCCTTTCGTGTC
>JAGCZE010000372.1 GCA_017960415.1 Lachnospiraceae bacterium | reverse complement strand
AGGCAAAAAAACTTACACTACCGCCTTCCCCTCAAGTGGAAGGCAAAAAAACTTACAATACAGCCTTCCCCTTGAGGGGAAGGCAAAAAGCTTACAATACAGCCTTCCCCTTGAGGGGAAGGTGCCTGCGAAGCAGGCGGATGAGGTGTAAAAAAATATAACGGAGGCATATGTATGACACTCAAGGAAAGAATCCTCAGACTGATAGACAGCAACGCGAAACTGACCGCTCCGGAGCTTGCGATCATGCTCGGAAGCAGCGAGGACGAGGTTTCGACGGCGATCGCCGAGATGGAGGCCGATAATACTATCTGTGGCTATCTGACGCTGATCAATTGGGAAAAGATCGAACAGGATTATGTTACGGCGCTGATCGAAGTCAAGGTTACACCCCAGCGCGGACAGGGCTTCGACACGATCGCGGAGCGTATTTATAAATTTGACGAAGTCGAAGCGGTATACCTGATGTCCGGCGGTTTCGATCTTACCGTAGTCATAAAGGGCAAGAGCATGCGTGATGTGGCAGGCTTTGTTTCCGCGAAGCTTGCGCCCATGGAGGCAATACTCAGCACCGCAACGCACTTTGTTCTCAAAAAGTACAAGGAACACGGCATTGCCATGGAATCAGAGGAAACGGATGAAAGGATGCTTGTATCGCCATGAGAGACCCGATCAATTCACGCATAGTCGGAATCAAGCCCTCAGGTATCAGAAAGTTTTTTGATATCGTAAAGGAAATGAAGGATGCGATATCCTTAGGTGTCGGCGAGCCGGACTTCGATACGCCCTGGCATGTGCGGGAGGAAGGCATCTACGCCCTGGAAAAGGGAAGAGGGCACTATACTTCCAATGCCGGCCTTGAGGAGCTGCGCCGCGAGATCAGCGTTTATGTGAATCGCAAATACAGGCTTTCCTATGCCTGGAATAAGGAGATCCTTGTAACCATCGGCGGCAGCGAAGCGATCGATCTTGCGATGCGTGTCATGCTCGATCCACAGGATGAAGTCATAATCCCGCAGCCCAGCTACGTTTCGTATGAGCCCTGTACTGTTATGGCAGGAGGGAAGCCGGTCATTGTCGAGCTGAAAGGCGAAAACGAATTCAGGCTTACAGCTCAACAGCTAGAGGAAGCAATAACCGATAAAACCAAGCTTCTGGTATTTCCGTTCCCGAACAATCCCACGGGATCGATCATGGAGCGGAAGGATCTTGAGGAAGTTGCAAAAGTCTGTGTCGAAAAGGATATTTTCGTTATTTCCGATGAGATATATTCGGAGCTGACTTATGGCGAACAAAAGCATGTTTCCATTGCCGGGATGCCGGGCATGAAGGAGAGAACGGTTGTGATCAACGGTTTCTCGAAGGCATTTGCGATGACAGGCTGGAGACTCGGGTATGCCTGCGGTCCGCAGAATATCATTTCCCAGATGACGAAGCTACACCAGTTCGCGATCATGTGCGCACCGACTGTCAGCCAGTACGCGGCGATCGAGGCGCTGAAGAACGGCGACGCCGATGTGGAGAAGATGCGTGAGGCTTATGACGCCAGAAGGCGCTACCTGCTGCATGAATTCAACAGGATCGGGCTGCCCTGCTTTGAGGCGAAGGGCGCGTTCTATGTATTTCCGTGCATCAGCAGCCTGGGAATGACATCGGATGAATTTGCGACAACGCTGCTCAATGAGGAAAAAGTCGCAGTTGTTCCCGGAACTGCGTTCGGAGCATGCGGCGAAGGATATCTGAGAATATCTTATGCATATTCGATCGAGAAGCTGAAGACCGCGATGGCGCGGATCGAGAAGTTTGTGGAGAAGCATAGGTAACACCTCATCCGCCCACTATCGTGGGCACCTTCCCCTCAAGGGGAAGGCAGACAGAAAACCTCATAAGCTTTCCCCATGAGTGGAAGGCAGACAGAAAACCTCATAAGCTTTCCCCATGAGGGGAAGGCAGACAGAAAACCTCATAAGCCTTCCCCTTGAGGGGAAGGTGGCTGCGCAGCAGCCGGATGAGGTGTATGTAACCTAACCAATTAACATGGGAGAGAACAGATGGCAAATATCAATGTAGAATACATTAACCCTTTGCTGAAAGCATCGGTAAAAGTTATACAGGATGCCTGCAGAATGGAAGTGACAATAGGCAAGCCTTCGATATCAGAAGCGAAATTTACCAACGATGAGCTGCTGATCCTGATGGGTATCACCGGTGAGATGAAAGGCCAGGCAATCCTTGACTTCCCGAACCCCGCAGCTCTCAAGATCGCATCGGCAATGTGCATGATGGACCTGCCGCAGCTGGATGAGCTGGCGCAGAGCGCACTTTGCGAGCTGTGCAACATGATCATGGGAAATACCGCGACACTGTATTCGCTGGGCGGAATATCCATCGATATCACTCCGCCTACACTGTGTATGGGTAATGTTTCTTTCAACAGCAGTTATGCGGCAAATATCTGCATTCCTTTCAATTATGAGGGGCAGTATCTGTTCAGGATATTTATTGCTATAAAGGAAGATTGAACAGGAATAACTGCATTAAGGATAAAACAATAGATAGAATATAATAAAGGCAGATCAAAAAGGAAGACTAAAGCTTGAATATCGTTTTACATGAGCCTGAAATCCCTGCCAATACCGGCAATATCGGGCGTACCTGTGTGGCTACCGGGTCCGTCCTGCATCTTATCAAGCCCCTTGGATTTTCGCTTGATGAGAAGCATCTGAGGCGGGCGGGGCTGGATTACTGGCCGAAGCTTAAATATTTTATTTACGAGGATTATGGGGATTTTCTTGAGAAAAACCCGGGAGCACATATATATTATGCCACAACGAAGGGCCGGAACCTGTATTCCGAGGTGCATTTCGAACAGGATGACTATATCATGTTTGGCAAGGAAAGCGCCGGAATTCCCGAAGAGATACTGGTACAGCATCCCGATGAGTGCATCAGGATCCCGATGATAGGGGATATCAGGTCTCTGAATCTGGGCAATTCGGTGGCGATCGTCACATATGAGGCACTGAGGCAGTGCGGCTTTGAGGGGATGAACCTGAAGGGCGAGCTGCACAGGCTGAAGTGGGAGTAAGAAAAACACACCTCATCCGTCGCCTACGTCGACACCTTCCCCTCAAAGGGAAGGCAGAAAAATAGCTTCAGCGAATAAATTAGAAAAAACTGAGATAAGAAATGAACGAACGAGCATTAAAAGTTTTGGAATATAACAAGATCATCGACAGTCTGACCGACTGTGCCGGCTCTGCGCTCGGAAAAGAGAAATGCAGGGCGCTGACACCCCTCACAAAGCTCGATGATATACGTGAAATGCAGAGAGAAACGGCAGATGCGCTCTCGAGGATTTACCGAAAGGGCTCATTGTCATTTTCGGGCATACATGATGTAAGGGCCTCTATCAGGAGGCTGGAGATCAGTTCCTGCCTCGGAGCAGGCGAACTTATGCACATCAGCTCGCTGTTGACCGCAGTACGCCAGATCCGCAGGTACGGCGTTTTGGACCCCGGGGACGGGGTTAATGGGTCAAGAAGTGCTGAAAGGGAAACGGGGCAACAGGATGAAATGAACCAACAACCCCGTCCCCAAGGCTCAGACTCTCTTGCGGAAAGGTTCGAGCTGCTGGAACCGCTGGAGATCGTCAATGCAGAAATACAGCGCTGTATCATTTCCGAAGAGGAGATTGCGGATGATGCGAGTCCGGGATTAAAGTCGGTTCGCAGGCAGATGAAGGTTGCCAACGACAAGATCAGGGAGCAGCTCAATTCCATTGTGAACTCAAAGGACAGCCAGATCGTCCTGCAGGACAATCTGATCACTATGAGGGACGGAAGGTACTGTCTTCCTGTTAAAAGCGAGTATAAGAACAAGTTCGACGGGATGATCCATGATCAGAGCGCCAGCGGGTCGACATTTTTCATAGAGCCCATGGCTGTTGTGAAGCTGAACAATGAGCTGAGAGAGCTTGCGATAAAGGAACAGGACGAGATAGAGAAGGTTCTGCAGAGCCTGTCGAACATGCTGTATGGGCATACAAAAGAGCTCCAGTACGACCAGGATACACTGACAGAGCTGGATTTCATATTTGCGAGAGCGCAGCTGGCGAAGCAGATGAAGGCTTCCGAGCCGGTCTTCAATGACAACGGCTACATCAATATCAAAAAAGGCCGTCATCCGCTGATAGATGCGCGGAAGGTCGTTCCGACCGATATCTGGATCGGAAATGATTTCACGCTGCTGATCATTACGGGTCCGAATACGGGCGGTAAGACAGTTTCACTTAAAACAGTGGGCCTGTTTACGCTGATGGGGCAGTCGGGGCTTCATATCCCGGCATTTGAGGGGTCTCAGCTTGCTGTGTTCAATGAGGTATTTGCGGATATCGGCGATGAACAGAGCATTGAACAGAGCCTTTCGACATTTTCGTCACATATGACCAATACGGTTTCGATCTTGAAACAGGCTGACGAGCACTCTCTGGTACTCTTCGACGAGCTCGGTGCCGGAACCGACCCGATAGAGGGCGCGGCGCTTGCAATGGCGATATTGACCTATCTGCACAACCGCGATATCAGGGTGATCGCGACCACGCATTACAGCGAGCTGAAGCTGTTTGCGCTGTCGACGCCCGGAGTCAGCAACGCAAGCTGTGAATTCGATGTGGAGACGCTGAGCCCGACATACAGACTGCTGATCGGAATGCCCGGCAAATCCAACGCATTTGCGATCTCGAAGAAGCTAGGACTCTCGGAAGAGATCATAGGAATGGCGGACAGCTTCATCGGAACGCGCGACAAGAGTTTCGAAGACATCATCAGTGAACTTGACAGGTCGCGTAAAGAACTTGAAGAAAAGAATGCCGCAGCTGACAAGGCGCTTGAAGAAGCCCCACAGCTGCAGGACGCTTATGCAAAGAAGAACGAGCGTATCGACGCGGCCAAGGAGAAGATCCTGAACCGCGCGCAGGAAGAGGCCCGGGATGTGCTTCAGAAGGCGAAGGATTACGCCGACGATACCATAAGAAGGAGCAACCGACTAGGCGCAGCCGGAAGCTCCATGCGTGATCTTGAACAGGAAAGACAGAATCTGCGCGGCAAGCTGGACGAGACAGGTGCAAAGGAAACAGTCAGAAAGGTTGTGAAGAAACCTGTCAGGGATCCCGGTGAGTTGAAGGTCGGCGATGATGTAATGATCCTCTCAATGGGCGTGAAGGGCAAGGTTTCCTCCCTTCCGAACCAGAAAGGCGAGCTGTTCGTGCAGGTGGGCGCCATGCGTACCAGCGTGAACATCAAGGACATTGAACTGACCGAAAGCGATGAGCCCGTACCCGAGAAGAAGAGTACCGGAGCCGGAAAGATCGCTATGTCAAAGTCGATGAGCGTATCGATGGAGTGCAACATTATCGGAATGCGCGTGGATGAGGCGCTGCCGATCGTGGATAAATATCTGGATGACGCATACCTGGCACATTTACCGAAGGTATCGATAATACACGGACGCGGGACCGGAGCTTTGAAGGATGCGGTCCACAGACACTTAAGAAGCTGCAAATACGTGAAATCCTACCGCCTCGGTGAATTCGGCGAAGGAGACCGCGGCGTAACGATAGTGGAATTTAAGGAAAATTAGGAAGGTATTATGGACAAACAACGGATTTTGATCGTCGACGATGACGGAAACATTGCCGAGCTGATCTCCCTGTACCTGAAAAAGGAGATGTTCGAAACATGCATTGCCGGGGACGGCGAGGAGGCGCTGAAGCAGGTCGATATTTTCAAACCCGATCTGATTCTGCTCGATCTGATGCTGCCCGGTATCGACGGATACGAGGTCTGCAAGCGTGTCCGCGCAAATGCGCAGATACCGATCATCATGCTTTCGGCAAAGGGCGAGACCTTTGACAAGGTGCTCGGACTTGAACTCGGGGCGGATGATTACATGGTCAAGCCCTTTGATTCCAAGGAACTTGTGGCGCGTGTAAAGGCGGTACTGAGGCGCCGCGAAACGCAAACTCAGGCGACACAGACCGCACAGGTCGAAAAATCCGAATCCGTGAGCTATCCGGATCTGGAGATAAACCTGAGCAACTATACGGTAAAGTATATGGGCACTCGCGTCGAGATGCCGCCGAAGGAGCTGGAACTGCTGTATTTTCTTGCTTCGCATCCCAATCAGGTCTTCAGCCGCGAACAGCTGCTGGGACAGATTTGGGAATACGATTACATGGGGGATTCGAGAACGGTCGACGTACATATAAAAAGGCTTCGCGAGAAGATCCACGATCACGAGAAATGGTCGATCGCCACGGTTTGGAGAGTAGGGTACAAATTTGAAACTGCATTTTAAGATGATCATCTGCTATCTCGCGGCCGTATTTGCGGTATTCTTCTGTGTCAACCGGGTGGGGAACCGGATACTGGAGAATGAGATAACGAAGGATGTCAAAGATAAGTATTACCGGGATGTTCAGCACATCGCGCAGCTGTATGCGGATTATTATTATGACGAAAATGTGAGCATGTCGCAGGTCAGAAAGCAGATGGAGGCTTTTGATGAACTTGTGGACGCGCGCATCTGGATCGTCAACCGCTCGCACTACGTGATCATTGACTCGCGCAGCACAATGCCTCTGCTGGTAGACAATCATTCGGATGTCATGCTGAAGCAGACATATACCGAGAACATACAATTTGAGGGCGTTTTTGACGAGCCGATGATGTGTATTTGCGAGCCGGTTATCGTATCGTATTCGGTCAGCGGCTATGTCTGCCTGTTCATCCCGATGGATCTGATCAGGCAACAAATGGTAAAGTACATGAATGTCGCCAATCTGACGCTTCTGATCGTTGCCGGGGTGCTGCTTGTTACGTTCGTGGTATTCTATTTCCTGAGCGTATACCCGATAAAAAAGATCAGAAAAGCAGCACTGGCTTATTCAAAAGGCAATTACGATTATGAGCTGAAGGTACGCTGGCACGATGAGTTCCGCGAGCTGGCCGATGCCATGAAATACATGGTCGGCGAGATACAGCGCGTGGACGAGTACCAGAAGAAATTTATCGCAAATATATCTCATGATTTCCGATCGCCGCTAACATCGATCAAAGGCTATGTTGAAGCGATCAAGGACGGTACGATACCCCATGAGGATCAGGATAAGTACCTGGATATCATTGTATTTGAGACCGACCGCCTGTCAAAGCTTACGTCGAATCTGCTGGATCTGAACAGGATCGACAGCAAGGGTCTGATACTTGATATTACAAGCTTTGACATAAACGGCGTGATCAAACGTGTCGCAGCGGCATTTGAGGGAGTCTGCAAGGAAAAAAGAGTGGTCCTGAATCTTGTATTTGCGTCGGCGGCAACATATGTCGATGCCGACATGGGGCGCATTCAGCAGGTTCTTTACAATCTCACGGATAACGCGATCAAATTCTCGAATCCCGAATCGACTGTTGAGATCGAGACGGAAGAGAAGGGAAGCAAGGTGTTTGTGAGAGTCAGGGATCACGGCATAGGCATCGCCAAGGAGAACCTTGCGAGGATCTGGGACAGATTTTACAAGATCGATGCTTCGAGAGGCAAGGATAAGAAGGGGACCGGCCTCGGTCTGTCCATCGTAAAGGAAGTTATTTCGGCACATGATGAAAATATCAGTGTGATCAGCACAGAAGGTGTGGGAACGGAGTTTACGTTCAGTCTGACGCAGTCGGAGGGGTAACCGGCCGCAGCATAATGAAGGCGAATATGGGGTAACCGGTGTGAAAAACGGGATCAAGAGGTTAACAATGTATGGGAAATGATGAACAGCGGGATTATAATCCCGAAAACAGTGATAACAGCGAAAACGGTGAATTCAGTTATGTCAGGGAAAAGGTTAAACCCAAGACGAAGAAGCGTGTCAGAAAATTCTTGTCGGTCATAGGTTTTTCCCTGCTTGCGGGGCTTATCTTCGGAATCGTCGCAAGGGTCGCATTTTTGAAAATGGGTGATCCGGTGGCAAAGCTCCTCGGGGTAGAGACCGAGCCGGAAAAAGAGCCGCCCGAGCCAACCGGAACAGGAAGAAACGAAGTAAAATTTCCGACCAATCCCGTGACACCGTCACCGAAACCGCCGACTCCGACACAGGCCATAAAGCCGACTCCGGACGGCAGTGCGGTAACAGCTGATCCGGATACTTCTTCGGATCCGGCTGCATCAGGAACGGAACAGGGTTCGGCAACAGCAGCAGCCACTACAGCCACCACTGCCACAAGTACGGAACAACCCACCGAGAAGCCGCCCACCGCCACTACGGCACCGACGAGTACAATGACACCTTCGCCGGAGCCTACGGGTGAGGAGGATCCAGAAGGCGGTGACGGGAACACGATCCCGGAAGATTCGCCGCTTGAAGCATATCTTGCCATGATATCACAGCTGCGCGAGGTGGCCGGGCAGGTTCAGAGTGCTCTTGTAAGGGTATATTCGGTGACCAGCGGAGTCAACTGGATGGACGAGAGTATTGAGACCAAGCAGGAACTGACCGGTGTCATGATGGGCGACGACGGAGTGGAGCTTCTGATAATGACCGATTACAGCGTTATCTCGGGAGCCGACCGCATAGAGGTGGAGCTTGAAACCCTGCTTGACGCAGCACTCTACAGCTACGACAAGGACACAAACATTGCTATCATTACGGTTCCGCTCGATATGCTGAACCGTAAGCAGAAGGAACGCATTACATATATGCAGCTCGGCGATTCGGCGGAACTATACAGGGGTGAGCCGGTTATCGCTGTAGGCAGGCCCAACGGCTACTACGGTGCCGTGGAATTCGGTTTTGTTTCCCATATGGGGATCGTAAGCTACATTGCCGACGGCGAGCTGACCGAATTCATGACCGATATATATACCCTTGAACAGGGAGATGGCGTTGTATCCGATCTGAAGGGACGTCTGGTCGGGATCATACCGTATTCCGGCAGTGAGGCTGCGGACACGGGCAGGATCATTGGCATCGACAGCCTGAAATCACTGATCTTACGCTTGCTGAACGGCGCGGGAGTGCCCTATTTCGGAGTAAGAGCCGAGAATATTCCGGCGGATATCCTGGAAACTATGGGTATAGAGAACGGTATTTATGTAAATGAGGTATTTTCGGGGTCTCCGGCTTCTCTTGCCGGGATAAAAAAAGGCGATGTTATCGAGATCGTCAATGAGGAATCGATAAAAACAGTTTCACAGTTCTACGAATATCTGCTCACGCAGGAAGACGGGGCGGAGCTGACCGTCGATATCTACCGCGCAAGCCGCGTCGACGAGCCCAGGTCGTCGGAGACAGTTGTGCTGACGATGAAAGAATAAAGCAGCCGGAAAGGAAGTATTATGAGATATATAAAAGACCTCTACGAGGGTGAAAATATACGCGAGGTATATTACTGCCGCCAGTCCCAGAGCCTGGTCGCCAAGACAGGCAAGACTTATTATGCGCTGGTTCTGGCGGATAAGACCGGGACGATCGACGGTAAGGTCTGGAATATTACCGGAGGAATAGAGCATTATGAAGTCGGCGATTTCATCAAGGTTGAGGGGTCGGTTACAACCTTTCAGAATAAGCCCCAGCTCAACATCAACAGGATCGTCAGGGCGAGGGAGGGCGAATATTCGCCGTCCGACTACATGCCAAGTACGGAATACGATATTGACGATATGTTCAAGCAGATCATAGGTTATGTTCATTCGGTGGACGAACCGCATCTTTCAAAGCTGCTCAAGAAGCTCTTTATTGACGATCCGAAGTTTATCGCCAGCTTCAAGAGCCATTCCGCAGCAAAGTCCATGCATCACGGTTTTATCGGCGGACTGCTCGAGCATACCCTGTCAGTAACGAAGTTGTGCGCCGGATTTGCGGATCATTATACGATACTGAACAGGGATCTGCTGGTTACGGCCGCCCTGTGCCATGATATCGGCAAGATAGACGAACTTTCGGCATTTCCTGAGAATGATTATACCGATGAGGGAAATCTGATCGGACATATTGTCATGGGCGTTGAGATGATCAATGATCTTGTCAAAACCATCGACGGTTTCCCGAAACTCCTCGAAAATGAGCTGAAACACTGCATCGTGGCCCATCACGGCAAACTTGAATACGGATCACCGAAAGTTCCTGCTCTTGCAGAGGCTATGGCGCTGCATTTTGCGGATAATCTTGATGCGAAGATGCAGTCGATGAAGGAGCTTCTAGACGGTGTGGATGAGAAGGCAACCTGGCTGGGATGGCAGAAGAATTTCGAGTCAAATGTACGTAAGACCTGAAAAAGATCTGTGAGGTATAGAGCAAATATGCAAAAAAACGACGAATTTGAACTGGAAATAACCGATATGAGTACCGACGGCGAAGGTATAGGCCATGCGAACGGCATGGCCTTCTTTGTTAAGGGCACGGCAGT
>JAGCZE010000371.1 GCA_017960415.1 Lachnospiraceae bacterium | reverse complement strand
TCTGTCGGGTGTGACGCCGACTGCCGCCTTCATGTATTCTACAAGTGTCTCATCGTCATATACCACTTCCATTCCGCGGCCGCCGAGAACGTATGAGGGACGTACCATAACGGGGAATCCGATCTTATGGGCAGTTTCTAATGCTTCCTCCACATTGACAGCCATTCCCGCTTCGGGCATGGGGATCTCCAGTTTTTCCATCATTGCGCGGAAACGGTCTCTGTCTTCTGCAAGATCGATGACTTCAGGACTGGTACCGAGGATCTTCACTCCGTTCAATGAAAGCTGCGCCGCAAGGTTCAGAGGCGTCTGTCCGCCGAACTGTGCGATGACTCCCGCAGGCTTTTCTTCATTGTAAATGCTCAATACATCTTCAAGCGTCAGAGGCTCGAAATAGAGCTTGTCCGAAGTATCGTAGTCTGTTGATACGGTTTCGGGATTGCAGTTGACGATTATCGTCTCAAATCCGAGCTTCTTGAGTGCAAGCGCCGCATGAACGCTGCAGTAGTCGAATTCTATACCCTGTCCGATACGGTTCGGGCCGCCGCCGAGGATCATGATCTTCTGCTTGCCGCTGTCCGAAAGGGGTGCCGACTCACCTTCGATATTATAGCTGGAGTAATAATATTTGCTGTTTTCGGTACCGCTGACATGGATGCCTTCCCATTTTTCAACGACGCCGAGACGGATACGCTCATTTCTGACTTCCTTCTGGGAAATTCCGAGGATATCCGCGATATATTTATCCGAGAAGCCGTCCTTCTTGGCCTGTGTGAGCACATCGGCCGAGGGGAGCTGGCCCTTTGACTGGAGCAGCCTTTCTTCCTCTTCCACGAGTTCCTTCATCTGCTGGAGGAAATAGATCTTGATCTTTGTAAGCTGATACAGAGCCTCGATCGAAGCACCCTTGCGGATCGCCTCGTACATGATGAACTGGCGGTTGCTGGAGGGCTCACGCAGCAGCTCCATCAGCTCCTTTAAGCTCATATCATGATAATTCTTCGCAAATCCGAGTCCGTATCTGCCGTTCTCAAGGCTTCTGATCGCCTTCTGGAAAGCTTCCTTGTAGGTCTTTCCGATGCTCATGACTTCGCCTACCGCACGCATCTGCGTACCAAGCTTGTCCTGAACACCTTTGAATTTCTCAAATGCCCAGCGCGCAAACTTGATAACGACGTAATCGCCGTCGGGAACGTATTTATCAAGGCTTCCGTACTTGCCGCAGGGGATCTCGTCGAGTGTGAGTCCCGACGCCAGCATTGCCGATACAAGTGCGATCGGGAAACCAGTTGCCTTTGATGCCAATGCCGAAGAACGCGAAGTTCTGGGGTTGATCTCTATTACGATGATACGGTCCGATACCGGATCGTGTGCGAACTGTACATTGGTTCCGCCGATAACGCCAACTTCATTGACGATCTTGTAAGCCTGCTCCTGCAGCCTTGCCTGGGTTTCCTTGCTGATCGTGAGCATGGGTGCGGCACAGAAGGAATCGCCGGTATGAACGCCCATGGGATCGATATTTTCGATGAAGCAGACTGTGATCATCTGGCCCTTTGCGTCACGTACGACCTCAAGCTCGAGCTCTTCCCAGCCGATGATCGACTCTTCAACAAGTACCTGGCCGACCAATGATGCCTGGATACCGCGCTCGCAGACGATCTTGAGTTCTTCCTTGTTGTATACCAGTCCGCCGCCGGCGCCGCCCATTGTATATGCAGGACGCAGAACTACGGGATATCCGAGCCTGTCGGCGATCTCAAGCGCCTCATCTATCGAATAAGCAACCTCGCTCCTGGCCATCTCTATTCCGAGCTTGTCACAGGTCTTCTTGAACTCGATCCTGTCCTCGCCGCGCTCAATCGCATCAAGCTGGACGCCGATGACCTTTACGCCGTATTTATCGAGGATTCCTGCCTTTCCGAGCTCAGAACACAAATTAAGACCGGATTGTCCGCCGAGATTGGGAAGAATAGCGTCCGGTCTTTCTTTTTCAATAATCTGTTCAAGCCGCTTCTCATCAAGCGGTTCAATATAGGTAACATCAGCTGTTCCGGGATCTGTCATGATAGTTGCGGGATTTGAATTTACGAGAACAATCTCATAACCCAGCTTACGCAACGCCTTGCATGCCTGGGTTCCGGAATAATCGAATTCGCAAGCCTGACCGATGATGATGGGTCCTGAGCCGATGATCAGTACTTTTTTGATGTCAGTTCTTTTTGCCATGGAAGCCTCCTGTTTTTTTTGTTCTTAACATGAGATAGTAGCATAAAAAATGCCCCGATTCAATAGCAACCGGGGCATAAAAATTTATTTTTTGTCGAAACAATTATATTCTGAATGACGTTTTAGGTTCTTTTCCGTCCTATGATTGCCACAATCGATAATCCAAACGCAAGCTGAAGAATGAGCTGATCATTCAGGTCCTTCCAGATATTGTTCCACTGTCTCTTCCCGAACCCTCTGTTACCGAATGTACCCCAGCGCCCATGTCGTGTCAGGAAAGTGTTGCAAGTAGCACAAGTTGTACACCTGACACAACCAGTCCGTCAGCTAAGATCCGCTTCGGCGATGTCACTATAGAGCTGGATGCCTCTGCATCCGAGGCCTTTATAGCAAGTGTCATTAAGGCGGTGTGCCACACTTTATATGTGAATAATTTACATTTTAACATCCAGTTTAGAGTATTTTGCTTTTAATTTCTCTTGACATTGTGATATTTTCACAATATAATAATATCTATATATTAAACATATTATTTTTCTGACTGATATATAATCCAGTATAGTAAGCTTTACAAAATCAGAATTCATAAAAAGAAGGTGAAAACTATGTTAATAGGTTTTTCTGTCTCAAATTTCCGTTCCTTTAATTCAACTCAATCTATTTCCTTTAAGCCATCAAAGATTGCTCGCCATAAAAACCATGTATATGAAATAGGTGGGAGGAAAGTTCTGAAGAGTGCCCTTATCTATGGTGCAAACGCAGGGGGAAAAAGCAATCTTATCAAGGCTGTAGATTTTTCAAAAAATATCATATTAAATGGCGTGGATAGCGCTAATCTTAGCAAGATGAATTTTCGAATTTCTTCCGAAACATATGCCACTCCTGGAACATTCCAGTACCAGCTCATAGCTGGTGAGCAAGAATATTCTTATGGTATTGCTCTTTCATATTCTAAAGCAGAAATCATATCAGAATGGCTAGTAAGAATTGATAGAAACAAGAATGAATTTGTCATATTTGATAGAAATACAGATGACGAAGGAAAAAGCACCGTTGAAACAGATATTACGACCAAACAATTTAAGAATTCGGAACGTATCAGAATTTATTTTGAAGACTTTAGCGAAAACATATCCGATGCGCTTAGAAAAAAAACTATGCTTTCAGATCTTGCCACTCGTGGAAGCCATAATGATGCTCTTTTAAATGAAATCGTTTCTGTATATGAATGGTTTACAAACATTTTAATCCTATTTCCGGAAACGAAATATATCCGTATCAATGATATGGCAAATGATTCGCAAAGAGATTTCTTCAGAAATGTCCTTCAATACTTTGACACCGGAATTGACGAGTTGAAATCACAGCGCAGAAACATGGATCTGGACAAACTTTTTGAAAATATTCCTCACGGTGATGCCGAGAAACTAAAGGTTCAGATATCAAATGCGGCAGGACAGCATCCTTTTGACATAAGAATCAATAACCAACTTGTGACCTTAAAAAAAGACGAAACAGGAAATATTGTATATAACAAACTCATGTTGGATCATGGAAACCCTGATGATCCATTTGAACTGACGGATGAATCTGATGGTACTAGACGTTTGTTTGATTTTATTCCACTTCTTCATGAGCCTGGTAGCAATCATGTTATCTTAATAGATGAGATTGACCGTAGTCTTCACACATCTCTGGTCAGAAAATTTTTTGAAATCTTTTTTGAAAAAACAGAAGGAAATAATTGCCAGATTATTGCTACCACTCACGATGACAACATTATGGACCTCGATTTGTTCAGGCAGGATGAAATATGGTTCGTAGAAAGACTCAAGGATCATAGTTCGTGTCTTTATTCGCTCAACAAGTATAGGGCAAGATTCGACCAAAAAGTGAATAATGATTATCTTCTCGGGAAATACGGAGCCGTTCCTCAGTTTCAGAAAAAGCATGAACTGGAGGTAATAAATGGCTAATAAATACCGTCTATCTTCACAAACATACGATCGTGAAACACCAAATGAACAAATAGCACCCAAGAAGATTTATTTCATCTCTGTTGAAGGTGTAGCAACAGAGGTGGAGTATCTTCGAGGATTGTCGGATTATAGAGCAGAGTTAGGAATTAATTCCCTTGTTAATATCGAGGTTCTCAGAAGAAAAACAAAAGATGGATACAGCGCCCCCGATCAAGTAATAGAACTACTCGAAGAATATCTAAACCTTCGTGAAACAGGGGATGATATTTTTCTCGATATACCAGATGAAATCAAAAATAACTTCACCCCAGATTTTATCCAACTCTATCTTGAAGCTCCAAAATCTATCAGTTCAAAAGAACGAAATGAATTTGAACTTGCTTTAAGAAAAACTGGTTATGATTTGGCATACAGAAAATATCTTTCAAAATATAACAACGATTTTGATAAATTCTGTATTTTAATCGATCGGGATGCCGGCTCTCATTCTTCAGAAGAGATGCGTTTTATTCTTCAATATTGCAATGAGAGCAATTACCGCTGCTTTATTACAAACCCTTGTTTTGAATTTTGGTTATTACTCCATTTTTCCGATGTTTATGAAGAATATTCAGATCGACTTGATTTGATACGCGAAAACAAAAAGATATCAAATGCTCATACCTACGTAAGCAATGAATTATCTCTCAAAGCTCATCATGGGAAAAAAGGGTTAGCTTTTAAAGAAAAGTATCTTCCCCATATAGAAGAAGCGATTATAAGAGCCTCCAAGTTTAAAAGTGATAACGAATCTTTGATAACGGATATAGGATGCAATATTTGGAAACTCATAAGGGAAATGCAATCTTTTGATAAGAAATGAAAAAAGTCCTAACCACCGCTAATAATGATGGTTAAGGTATTTTACAATTTCTTTTCTTCGGATTTTGGTCTTTAGCAAACCGACGAAGTTTTACAACACGCTCTTAGCTTTCCCAAACCTGCGCATATCGCTCAGGTACTCCTATATCGTATCAATACTCGGTCTGTCCACTAGCGTTCAAAAGGACATTCTGATACCGGATGTTGGCACAGACGGTATGTTCGCAAAAACCTGGTTCAGAGGAGAAGAGACTGCATATCTGTTGAAGACTGACAATTCAAAGAACAATCTTTATACAAGGATTGAAGGCCGTATGAGGAAAATGGGGTTGTAAGCCAATTTATCAATACAGCAGCTCCATCAGTGAATCTACGT
The DNA here is from genome assembly GCA_017960415.1 of Lachnospiraceae bacterium. The sequence continues at coordinate 2,146 of JAGCZE010000371.1, read as the reverse complement.
ATCTGCCGCGCTGTTCATCGTCCTGCAGATCAATATCCATGCTTGTTTTCAGGACTTCGCGCCTTATTAGGGCTTCCTTGACCGAAGACATGATCATGAAAGCCTTCAGCTTCTGATCATTGATTATGTGCTCCTTGAACTGCTCTTTCATGCGGTCGGTCATACGGTCGTTATTCTCGATCTCGTCGAGCTTTTTCTTGTCAACCATCGCATAGGCAAATGCATCGGTGAGTCTTGCCGTATAGTCTGTATTCAGCGGATTCTGCGCATCACGAACAAGTGCGGCCTTCGCTATTGCTTCGTTCCTGATCAGGAAATCGAGAACCAGGCCGGCGATCCTGCGGGTTGCCTCGTCTGATCGGCTGTCTTCATTTATCTCAAAGGTATTTACGGTCTGATTGTCATTTTCTTCGGGTCTGCCTTCATTTTCATCCGAAACATACAACCCGTTTATCAGCTCATTATCAAGTTCCGGATCAAGCGCACCGGGATCATCTCCCAACAGTCCGCTGAGCAATTCATTGTCAACATCGATATCTTCGGGAACGGACGCTGACGGAACGCTCACTTCGCACATCCGTTTCCCCTCGGGCAAAGCGCCTTGCGAAGCACTCGGACTATCCTGCTTTCCTTCAGCCAATCTGTCTTGTGAAGCACCCGGCTCATCCAAGCTGTCCTGCCCGGCTCCGTTTCTGTCCTCGCCGGTGAGCATCTCAAACAGTTCCGCAAATACGCTCTCGATGCACTCCTCGACCAGCTGCTCTTTCGATTCGAAATAATGATTGGTCAGTCCCACTCCGATCCCGGCACGGGCGGCAATCGTACGGATCGTAACATTCGATATATCGCCGCCGCGCTCCAGGATCAGCTCAGTGGTACATTTTAAGATCTTTTCTTTAGTTTCTTTTGCACTCATAGAAACCTCAAATACTACACCGTCTGAAACTTTAGTTTGCCTTTACCTTGATCCACAGCTCTGAAAGCTTCTTGCGGAGCTTCTCGTTGTCATGGAAGATCTCGTCCTTGTCGTAGCTTCTCGGAAGATAAGCTTCATTCTCGGAATATTCGCCATCTTCACCGGTCATCTCCTCAAGCACCTTGGCATTCGGAGAAGCGTAGCCTACGGCAATGGTATTGTCGGTGCAGACTTCGTCACGGAGCATGTAGTTGATAAATTCATGAGCAAGCTTGGGATTGGCTGCATTTGCGGGAATTACCATAGCATCGCACCAGATATTGGTTCCGCAGCCGGGTGTGAAGTAGCTCATATCCTCATTTTCATCGAGAATGGTAACAGCATCGCCGCTGTAAACAATAGCCATATCCTTGCTTCCGCCGATCATCGCGTCGATAACTTCATCGGTAACATAGTCGGGCTCGGTAGCCTCATCAAGCTCCATCAGCCACTTGTAAGCAGCATCGATCTCGTCGGCGTTGTCTGTGTTGCAGGAGTATCCGAGCTGTTTGAACGCGATCATGAAGCTGTCGCGCTCGGAATCGTACATATACACCTTACCCTTGTAGCGGGTATCTTTAAGGATATCCCAATCCTTTGCCTTAAGGTCGTCAAGAGAAACATTGTTGTGATTGTACACAATACCTACGGTTCCCCAGAAATAAGGTACCGAGTAAGTGTTGTCAGCGTCATAGGCAAGTCCCTTAACCTGCTCGGTAAGGTTCTTCATGTTGGGGATCAGTGACTTGTCGATCTTCTGGAGCTGCTCTTCTTTGATCAGTCTCTCGATCATGTAATCCGACGGAACAAGGATATCGTACGAATCGCCCGAAGCGAACTTGGTGTACATCATCTCGTTCGAATCAAAGTATTCAACAATGACCTTTACGCCGAATTCCTTCTCAAAATCGGTGAAGAAATTGTCTGAGTTGTACTCACCGGGAATGAATACCTTCAAAGTGGTTGAACCGTATTTTTCCTTGGCATCCTCGCTGCCTTTTGAACATGCTGCGCATGAAGCGCAGATTGCCACAATCATTACAAGTGCCACGATTTTTTTAATTGATTTCATTTTTACTCTCCTCTTAATTTTATGATACACCTCATCCGGCTGCTTCGCAGCCACCTTCCCCTCAAGGGGAAGGCTGTTTTGCTTTACTTAAAGCTTTTTGCCTTCCCCTCAAGGGGAAG
>JAGCZE010000370.1 GCA_017960415.1 Lachnospiraceae bacterium | reverse complement strand
GCAACTGTCAGTGAAAGGCATTCCCGCCGAGAAATATGACAAGGATGGCAACATTAAGCATACTGTCAAAGAGGGCAAGCTTGTTATATACATCGACACCCGCTCAATCACGATAGCCGGAGATTTTGGCATAAAGACGATAGACCTGTCGATCGACAATAAGGATGCCGAAAAGATCAAGGATATCCAAAGATATCTTGACAACTCTCGCAGAGCCACAAATCCGCAGAACTTCAATGCTGACGGCACTGTAAAAAACGGCATCGTAGTCAACGGAGAGAGAACAAAGTTAAAGTGGAAATTCTCAAAAAGCTACAAGGCAGCAAGAGCAGAAAAAGCCAACCTCGAACGGAAACAAGCAGAAAAACGCAAGCTCAGATCAAATATCATCGCAAATGAAATACTGGCACTGGGCAACAATATAACAATAAACGACTATTCTTTTGCAAACGCAATGGAAAAGTCGACGGAAGATAAGACAACCAAAGCCGGGACTCCCGCCTCAAAGCACAGGGGCGGAAGAACAATAGCGGAAACAGCACCTGCCCAGATCGTAACAATATTGAGAAACAAAGTGATTTCCACAGGTGGCGTTCTCGTTAAGAAAAAGATCGAACCCAATATATATAAAAAAGATTACAGAGAATATTATGCGAACGAGTTCGCGAAATAATAAGCATATGGTCAAATTCTTGTCCATGTCGAAAGACGAAACAGATATGGAAACAAGCCAGTGATTCCCTCGGGGAGAGAAGCTTGAGTACATATTGGACCCTTTGGATGTCTATGGATTTGCAAGGGCGTAAAGCGAAAATCGTAGCCGCATTGAAAAAGGAAGCCTTTGGTTCTCTACAAAATAACAAGGGCATAAAACTATTGCTTTGAATGATATTGCGTATGTAAAATAAAAACGCTGCTAAATCGGGCATTCCTCCCCGACTTATAGAAATCGGGGCTTCCTGCCCTACAGCGTGGGTGAAAGTAAAAAAATGAATATATAATGGTCGAATTGTCGTCCATGTCGAAAGACGAAACAGATATGGAAACAAGCCAGTGATCCCCTCGGGGAGAGAAGCTCGCGTACATATTTGACCCTTTGAATGTCTTAGATTTCAAAGGGGAGTAAAACACATCATAAGGTAAAGAGATCATTCCTTTGGAGGTCATTGATTTCACAGGGGAGTAAAACCTCAATCGTAACTGGAAACCGACTAATCCCCTATGGTGGTCTATGATTTCGCAAGGAAATAAAACTTCTAAGATGTTGTCGGGAAAGAGTAAAATATAACAAAACAGTAGTTTAGAAAACATATATGGTCGAATTGTCGCCCGTGCCGTAAGGCGAAATATATTCGGAAACAGGTTAGTGCTCGGTGACGAGAGAAGCCAGCGTACGGATATAACCTTGTAATATAATGTCCAATTTGAGGAATTTGGCTCTTTGGCCTCTTAAGAATATACAAGGGTACAAAACAGGCTAACATATTCGTCATGAATAACCCGTCTTTGGACACCTAAAGATTAGCAGGGCCATAAAACAGCATTTATTATAATTTACAAGGATACAAAACCGGAAAGAAGCTTGTCGCTCTGTCCAAATTATTAGACTGAATATAGAAAGGTCGTCTCGAAAGAGGCGACTTTTTTGCAAAAAATATTCAAAAATATCCTTTAAAATCGGTAAAAAACAGCGCAATCTTGGTACACTGTAATTAGAAACACAACGGATTATTCAATAAGGAGTGATTATGAAATTGATTAGATTCGAGTCCCAGAACGGACTCACGACCGGCATGGCGATAGCTGACGTAACTGACGAGGATGCGAACATCCTTGATCTATGCGGGTACGATCACGACGGCAATGAAGATGACATTGAGATCTGGACGCTCAAGAAGAGCGCATAAAACACGGAGGCAAACCAATGATTAAATGTCCGAGATGCGGAAAGATGAGAGAAGAACTGCTTTCCCTTTCAAGATGCGATAACAAGACAATGATATGCGACCAGTGTGGGACAGACGAAGCATTCGAAGATGCCGGAATGGCAACACCGCTCAAAGTCTGGGCAGATGGGAGGAGGAATACACTTGGCGATAGATCAACTGAGGAATAAACAGACCATCACGGATTATCTGAATAATCCGCAAAATACACGAGAATACGGTATGACAGTATGCCGCGAACTTGGACTCGGGTTTAACTGTCTTGGCTCATTCCCTCGTCTGATGGCTGACTTAAACGATGGCCTTAAAAACGCTGGCAAGAAATACCTGCAACAGCTCGTATGCTGTATAGCTTTCTCGCTTGCGCAGATGTATTCGGTAAGCAAGAAGAACAACAATCTAAAGTATTTCGATGACCGCATAAGAGCATCGGCAGAATTCTCTTATGACAATCTTGAATTCTTTCTCTTAAGATTCGAGAGCTTGGCAGGTTTTGTTCCGGTCGTAACGGACGCAGATATGTATTACTATCCCCGCGCAATCGACTATAGACAATGGATAGATAGACTGGATCTGCTTGGTTTTCTGGATCGCTGGTCTGATGAGCACAGCACCAACAAACAGGCAATTTTTGGCGGATACGTGCGCGGAGTATACGAAACGGATCCCGAGATTGGCGAAAAGGCATACGCGGCTTGCTTTCCGTATATTTAATGGAAACATACGCTCGTGATGAAGAGGAGAAAAATGGACAGAATCGATTTCAGCAAGGTATACGGCATAAACGAACCCGAAATAATGGACAACAACGGCAAGGCTTATGTGGATTTTATTCTTGAAGCCTACGATTCTTTCTATGCTCAGGTATTAGAGCGCTGTGGGCTGGAAGATCCACAGAAAAATTATATTGAGAACGATGCCTGTTCGTTCGTCAATATCTATCTGGACATCGTTCCTGACGGCAATGCGTTCAAAGAATATCTGTCCGTAACCGGAGATGATCTGCCTGACGGCGATTATATTATCGAGCTTACAAAAGACGAAGCCGCCCAGCTTCCCGATAAGGTTTACGAGGAAACTAAAACGATATTAAAAGAATACGCAGAAGATATTCAGAGATTGTAATAGAGAAAGGATAACGTCATGAGCACAAGAGCAATAATCGCACTCCCCACAAAGAAAGGTTATATCACCGCTTGGAACTGGAATGACGGTTCGCCGGAATGTCTTGGTCAGGAGTTAAAAAAATACTTCAAAACCGAAGATGACGTAAGATCGCTCGTATCCTTACATAGCTTTTCAACAATCTTTGGTCCAAAGCAGATATCCGAATTTGTAAACGATGGAGATACTGCCGTAATGGTTGCTAATAACAGATGGGTATTGCAGCATCCTCATGACGGAAAGGTAGTTGCAGGCAGCGGCGCTCATGGTTTCTTCAGAACAATCGAAAATATGCTCGAACAGGATCTGAATTATGTGTACGTGTTCGAAAACGGCAAATGGAAAACATACAAATAAGAGGGGCAAATATGGAAAACACTCAGAACAGCACAATCAAACCGGAAAAACACGACAACGACCGGTACGTAAAAACTCTGTACAATACAGATGGCATGGGAACAATCGTATGGCAGACCCAGATCATAATCAAGGACGGATTTGTATGGTCTATCATCGACAAGAAACCCGCATAACGATACAGGAGTAACATATGGATACGATAACAGGGAAGATAAAGCATATTGTCTTTACCTCGAATGATGGAAGATACCGAGTCTTGAGAATTAAATCCGATACGGATATATCACATTTGCAAGAATCGTCACAGCTTTCGATCGCGGGGTATGACCTCCCAACGAACATGGCGCTTAAGTATACGTTCATGGGAGAGTTCACGAGACATAAAAAATATGGGCTTACGTTCAATGCAACGTCATTTGAGCCGTCCGTAGCCGACGATAAAGAATCCATAACAGGGTATTTATCGAGCGGCTTATTTCCGTCTATCGGACCCAAAATGGCAGATCGCATATATGCTACATTCGGCAAGGAAACCGTCGATATAGTCGAAAACCATACCGAACGGCTCAAAGAAGTCAAGGGCATCGGTGAAGCCACCGTAGCAAAAATAACCAAATCGGTTCGGGAAACCTTGGCTGCCCGTGAACTTTCAAAAGAATTCGGCCAGTATGGGATAACGGCGGAACAATGCGCAAAACTGATAGCGACGTTTGGCAGGGAAGCACGGAACAGGGTGATGGAAGATCCGTATTGCGCCATGCACCCGTTACACATACAGTTCGAATCATTTGACCCGATAGCCTTGAAGATGGGCGTAGAAGTAAAATCCCCCGTCAGGATCAAGGCGGCAATGAACTCGGCGTTTTCAAGGGGCATGCTTGACGGCGATACAGGCGTTGAACTTCAGTCGTTTGCAAAGATGGTACTCTCCCTGTTATGCTATTCGGTAACAAAGGACGAGTTGAGTGCTTTTGTTATATCACAACAGAAAGAAAAAGAAGTCTATATAACCAACATACAGACTTCAAAAGGAAGTAACCAGTATATCTTCCCGAGATATATGTTTGAGAAAGAAGCGCGGCTCGCCAAATCATTCGTGGAGCTTTCAAAGGCAAAGATCCAATTTAAGGGTGATATCAATACAAAAGTTGACGCTGCCGAAAAGCTGGAGCACATCACCCTTGACGAGGTACAGCGCAAAGCAGTCGTAACTGCTCTTACAAGTCCCATTACGATCATCACCGGCGGGCCAGGAGTCGGAAAGAGCCAGATCATGAAGATCGTGTCGAAGATATACCGGCAATCGAGTGATAATGACTGTATGTTACTTGCCCCTACAGGCAGAGCAGCAAGAAAGCTCTCGGAATATGCAGGCATGGATGCCTCGACAATACACTCGTTCCTCGGCCTGTTCGGGGACAATGAAGAAACGAACGTAGTAGTGCCAAAAGGCATGGTCATCATAGATGAATACTCAATGGCGGATACATCCATATCAGATCAGTTGCTGTCCTGTATGAAGAAAGGCGTACAGATGGTATTCGTCGGAGATATAGACCAGTTACCCTCCGTCGGATGCGGAGCTGTACTCCGTGATTTCATGAACAGCGGAATAGTTCCGGTCATCAGACTCACAAAGATATACAGGACAGACGCAGGAAGCCTTATATACCAGAATGTAAAAAAGATCAACGAGGGCAACCCGAATATAGAGGAGGGCACGGGATTTAAGGTTATCAAAGAGTCGGATGCTGTAAGGTGCAAAGACCTGATGCGGGATTTATACCTTGAAAAAGTGAAGAAATACGGACTGGAAAACGTCATGCTCCTTGTTCCCTACAAGAAGAACACAGGCGGTACGATAGAACTCAACAAATATCTCCAGTCTATCATCAACCCGCCCGACCAGACCAAAAAGGAAGTGACAGTAGGAGATGAGATATACCGCGTGGGCGACCTATGCATGCACGTAATACGCAAGTCGCCCGAAGCATCAAAAGGGGATATCGGCATTATAAAGTCCGTTGAAGTAGATGGCAGAGCTGTCAAGGTCACTGCTGTCATAAACGGGAATGATGTTGAATACGACCGCGAAAGGTTAGACCAGCTCACTCACGCCTACGCCATGACCGTACATAAATCACAGGGTAGCGAAGCTAAAGCAGTCATCACATGCATAACGAATAATTACTCGGCTATGCTGTACAGGAGCATACCGTATGTTGCAATATCCCGTGACAGGGAAGATGTCACGCTCATATGCGACGACGGATTCGAAAAAGCGGTCAGCACGGTGAGAAGTAACGACAGGGTAACTCTGTTGCCAAAATACATTAAGTACCTATCAGCTTAACGGAGGACTTTCTTATGGGAAAGATCAGATTAAGAAATGATGCGGCAGAAAAGTTATGCCGGATATTGGATAGCGCAGGCGAGATATATACCATAGAGCCGCACGGAAGGTTGCCTGACAGTTGCATAATAACGTCAGAGGAAACCATCAGCAATATGGGGTCTCTTATGTACTATGCCGACATCATGGATGAGCAGGGAGGATACAATAAGCCCCCGATACTGCCTCTTTCTGTCTTGTCGAACGACTATCTCATTGAGAAATACTTCCCTTATGGATGTTATCGCATACGCAGGGAAGAATTCGAGACGTTCAAAGAAGAGCGGGGGATAGTACTCTCCGATAACTGGCGGCAGCCGAGTAACAATTCGCTTCCGCAGAGCATGCTGACCGACAGGATCACAAAAGAGGGCTATATGCGGGCAACTAAGTTTACCATCGGGTATTACGAAAGCCTTGTGACGAATCTGGTCACGGAAAACAGGAAGTTTATAGATAAGTGGCTGAAGGCTGAAGATGATACGTATTGTATCCTGCGCCACGAATATGACAAAGAGATCGGCATCGGATACGCAAAACACACATGGCACGACTGGAAACACGGCCCGATAAAATGTCATATCCTTGAATCGGTATTGGCGAGACGTATCGACAGCTCGGGGCGGAGCGCTGAGATCATATGCGCATATCCCCATATCAAAAGACCTGCCTGGGTCAGAAAGGTGGTAAAAGATGGAGAAGAATACTGAGAAACACGCCGTACAGATACTTTTATCGGCATGCTTTCTTGTGATAGCATCGGCGATATTGTGTCTGGCGAAGCTTATCCTCCTAAACGATCGGTATATCCCCATATATCAGACCGGCATAACGGTCGGACAGAAAGGAGAGTGATGCTTAATGTTTGTCCACTTACACAACCACACGGTATTTTCCGAACTTGACGGCTTGACGCAGATAAAACCAATGGTCGCAAAAGCCAAAGCGGACGGTCAGCCCGCAATGGCTATCACCGATCACGGACGATGTTCTGGGCTTGTGGCATTCTATTCGGAGTGCAAGAGTCAGGGCATAAAACCGATACTTGGTTGCGAATTCTACATGGCACCGGGCGACAGGCGTGAAAGAAAATCCGATGAGTACGGAAGAAACTATTATCACCTGATCCTGCTCGTTAAGAATGACACGGGATATAAAAACCTGTGTACTATGACCGAGCTCGCAAGTGATGACGGATACTACTATAAACCGAGGATCGATAAAGAACTGCTCGAGCAGTATCACGACGGCCTGATATGTCTGTCAGCGTGTGTTGCAGGCAGAGTACCGCAGCTGATAATCCACGGCGATATGGACGGGGCAGAACAGGAAGCTCTGTGGTTTAAGAATCTGTTCGGAGAGGATTATTATTTTGAGATACAGAATCACGGGCTTGCAGATGAAGAAACCGTAAGCTACGGGCTGCTCACTCTTTCACAGAAACTCGGCATTAAACTGGTCTGTACAAACGACGTTCATTATCTTAACGAGGAAGACGCAGAAGCACACGAGATCCTGCTGTGCATACAGACAAAGAAGAAATTATCGGATCCCGACCGTATGGTGTATAAAGGCAACTATTCCGTAAGACCGGAAGCCGAAATGCGCAAGCTCTACCCGAGTTTGCAGGAGGCATTTGATAATACGGTTGAAGTAGCTGATAAATGCGTATTCGAGTTCAAATTTGCAGACAAGCCATCAGATTACAGAATGCCAACTGTAGTCATTCCAAAAGAATACGGAACTGATTATTTCGGGTATCTTAAAGACGAAGCATATAAGGGCTTAGACGTAAGATATCCCGAAGGACACGCGGAACGCGAGCAGGCAATAAAAAATCTTGAATTTGAGCTGTCCATAATCAAGAATATGGGATTTGCCGAATATTTCCTCGATACCCGAAAGACCGTAATGTGGTCACGTCAGAACGGCATCTTGGTCGGGCCGGGAAGAGGATCGGCAGCAGGCTCGACCATGTGTTACTGTCTTGGTATAACCGATATAGATCCGATACGCTACGGGCTGCTATTTGAGCGCTTTTTAAATCCCGAGCGTGTATCCATGCCTAAACAATATTGGGCGTTCATAGTGAACCCTATTACTCAGGGGTGTACGATTTATAATAAATAAATCGTGCTAACGGTAGAAGTTGAATAAGACCGCCGTATGAAGCGTCACAACAGGATATACGGCATACCCCAAGGACGAAGCAGCTTCAGAAGAGAACCTACGGTCTTTCGAAAGATAGCAGGCGATACCGTGCTAAGTTTGGTTGCGATTGCCTCAATAATAAAAGGAGGCAGATATGATAATACACAAAGAGATACAGGGACTGTCAAGCTATTTAATTAGCAGCGACGGAACAATTACTCGTAAAGATACAAATAAAAGCCTGCACCCATACACCAGTAAAAGTTGTCGGTATTTGATGATAAAACTAACAACGGATACAGGCAAGAGGCGCATGTATATGGTACATAAACTTATAGCAACGGCATTTATTCCAAATCCAAACAGCATGCCGGAAGTTAATCATAAAGACAGAGATCCATTGAATAATAATATAGACAATCTTGAGTGGTGTACCAGAAAATACAATATGGAGTATAGTCATATATTAGATAATCCAGTTAAAAACCATTATTCCTGTAAACTGATGTTCGGTGAGAAAGAAATAAAAAGATTCGATTCCCTAAAAGACGCAGCAAAATACGCATCGGCACAATTTAATGTAAGCTACTCTTCATCGATAAAATATAAAATGATTAAAGGCACTGCGTTAAAAATATTGCCGGAATGCGAACATCAAAAATATGCGAAGAGAAATATCCGAAACGAAAATGGTGGAAATAGAATAGAAACATCAGTGTATAACAAAAATCATGAGTTAGTAGGAATATGTAAAAGCAAGCGCAGTGCAGCGATATACGCATCAATCCACTGTGGAGCAAAGCGAGTAATGTTGGAACACGGATATTCTTCAAATGGGTATTATTTGAAACCATCTAATTATACTCCACGTAACAAATACGCAAACGCAACCTTAAAAGTGTAACGACTATTCCCTATAAGGGAAGTACTGCCGAAGATGAGTTACGGCAGGAAGTGCATGACATAGGCCAAATCAAGTCTATGAAGAGATAGTCTATTCCCCTTGGCATAGGCCAGCTAAATATCGGGAAACCGAGGGTGTCAAGGATATTGATATCGACTACCAGTACGACCGCAAAGATGATGTGGTACGGTCAGAAGCAGACAGTAACGGGTTCAGGAACTTCAGCAAGATACAGACCAACATGGGTTTCCATGCAAAGACGATAGTACGTGACATAGCAAGGGTAATGGGCTATGAGCCATCAGTAGGAAATGCTCTCGCGAAGAT
>JAGCZE010000369.1 GCA_017960415.1 Lachnospiraceae bacterium | reverse complement strand
TCTTTCACGTTATACAGCAGGGGTTTGCCCATTTCATTTTCCCGACAAACGACCGGAATCTGCAAGCTCTTTTGCACTGAGTCCCGCAAAGACTACAGCACCCTGATACTGCAGATGTGTATTATCTGATTTTCCCTCAGGGAATGCGGCATATTTACCGGCAGGAACGTGAACAAATAACTCCTTTGAAGCATCATCTCCAAGAGAATTCATAAGTTGCCGGCTTGATCTGTTCAGGTCAATGCAGGGGACCTTTTCTTCTTTTGCAACCTGCATCATGGCTGCCGGGTATTTGCCGTGTGATGATATGATCAAACCGGTCTTATGATCAAAATGCCTTCTTTCAAGTGGCGTGATAAGGACAGGCTGCGCCTTGTGGGAACGGGCAACTTCTATAAATGTACGGAGATTTTTCTGATAATCCCCGAATGGTGCCGTATATCTTTCCGGATCCTGTTCTTTTTCGTCATTATGTCCGAACTGGATAAAGAGAAAGTCGCCTTCACCGATCTCATTTTCTATCCTTTCGAGTCTTCCTTCATCGATGAAGCTCTTCGTGCTTCTCCCGTTTACCGCGTAGTTGCGTACTTCACAGTCTTCCCGCAGGTATAAATTGAATACCTGCCCGATCCCGGTCTGCGGATAACTGTCAATGTGGTTAAAAGCAACAGTAGAGTCACCTGCCCAAAATATAATGTTCATGCCTGTCTAAGCTCCTGATAATATATCAATGAAAACTGATAATAATCAATAATAACTGAAATCCTGACAGTATGCAATTATTTTTGCACTCAAGGGCTGCGGAAAGAATTCTTGCCTGACAATATGTCGGCATCGGAACCTTAATGAGGAGTCGTAAAACTGCCATAACCGGAATGTCCGATTAATTCATAGGCGTAGCTGCTGAATTCTGCGATGAGAAGCTTAAGAAATTACGATATATATTAACAAAATCTAAATTCTGTATACAGGCGTTAAAAAGATATTAATTAAGTATTTAACTATGGGAAAACGCATTTACTACCTTAAATTTATCTGATATAATCCTCGCGATATGTGGGCTGTGACCCCAAAACAGCCTGGTAAGGACTATAACGGAGTGGCTCGCCGGGGATGACTGTTATCGGACCGGGATCGCAATGTTAATCTACGGAGTATTGTATCATGATAAAAACACTTAAAAATCTTCAAAAAAAGGATCTGCTGTTTATATGTATATGCGCGGCAATGGTCGTGCTGCAGGTATGGCTTGATCTGACCATGCCGGATTACACGCAGAAGCTGACGGAATCGGTTTCATCGGGTGTACTTGAAATGAGTACCGTACTGAAGAACGGCGGCATGATGCTGATGTGCGCGCTCGGAAGTATGACGGCGGCGATCATATGTGGCTTTTTCGCCGCACGGGTAGCGGCAAATTTCGCAAAAACACTTCGCCGGAAGCTGTTTGACCGCATCACCGATTTTTCCGATGCAGAGATCAATCATTTCTCAACACCGAGTCTTATCACAAGAACCACCAATGATGTTGTCCAGATGCAGATGCTCATTGCGATCGGACTTCAGGTTCTCATTAAGGCTCCTGTCCTTGCAGTCTGGGCGATCACAAAAATTTCCGCAACAAGTGTTGAATGGACCAGTGCCGTTGCCGTCTGCGTTGCGATAATGATCTTTACCATCGTGGTGCTTGTTCTGCTGGCTTATCCGAAATTCAAGCAGATACAGAAACTTACAGACAGGCTTAACGACGTAACCCGTGAGAATATTGCCGGTGTGCGTGTCGTACGTGCATTTAATGCCGAAGAATATCAGCAGGATAAGTTCGCGGCCGTGAACGAAGCGATCACCAAAAACCATCTTTTTACGAGCAGGACACTCGGAATCATGATGCCGGTCATGACGGTCAGCATGAGCGGGCTTACGCTTGCGATCTACTGGATAGGGGCATATCTGATCAACAGGGCGGATATCATGGAACGGGCGACTCTGATCGGCAATATGGCGGCATTTACACAGTATGCGCTCCAGGTAGTTGCGGCATTTATAATGCTTGTAGCCATTTTTATCGTAATGCCGAGAACAATGGTTTCCGCGAGACGTATACAGGAAGTACTCGGTACCGAGCCTTCGATCGTTTTTCCCGAAAAAACAGCCAATATGCCGCAAAAAGGAAAGATAGAATTCAAAAATGTTTCATTTGCGTATGCCGACGGTGAAAAGCCGTGTATCAGGAATCTGAATTTTACGGTTGAACTGGGCCAGACTTTCGCGATAATCGGTGCCACAGGCTCAGGAAAGACGACTCTGATCAATCTGATACCGCGTTTCTATGATGCAACGGAAGGGGAAGTCTTAGTAAACGGCAGAAACGTGAAAGATTATCCCAAGGACCAGCTTGAGAGTGAGGTCTCTCTTGCTCCGCAGAAGGCGATCCTTTTTATGGGCGATATAAAATCAAATATCACATACGGTGCAAAGGAAGAGATTTCGGATGCCGATCCGAGAATTGAGAGATCGCTTGAGATCGCAAAGGCTGATTTTGTTTCCGAACTTCCCGATGGAATTCATTCGGCGGTTGCACAGGGAGGAACGAATTTCTCGGGCGGACAGAAGCAGCGTTTGTCAATAGCAAGGGCTGTATTCAAGGACTCGGGGATCATCATTTTTGACGACACCTTCTCGGCGCTTGACTATAAGACCGATATGCTTGTAAGAAAAGCACTCAATGAAAATCTGAACAACAGCACTGTAATTATCGTGGCTCAGAGGATCGGAACGATCAAAAATGCCGACAAGATACTCGTTCTTCATGAGGGAGAGATCGCCGGACTCGGCAAACATGAAGAGCTGCTCAGAGATTGTCCGATCTATAAAGAGATCGCTCTTTCGCAGCTCAGAGAGGAGGAACTGTAAGATGCCTGTAAGAAACCGTATGCCGATGCCTGATGAAAAAGCAGATCTCAGTGCCGTAAAAAAGATCATTCTCTACGGGAAAAGATATCTTCCCGCAATAATCGTTGCGTTTGTCTTCGCTGTCGGGGGCTCTGTAACAACCCTGATCGGACCGGAAAAGATAAGCGATCTTGTAAATGAGATCACCGGTGGGATCATAACGGGGATCGATATGGACGCAGTCAGGAATATATGCGTTACCCTGGTAACGATCTATGCCGCAGGTGCTATCCTTCATTACGGCCAGCAGTTTATCACCGCAACCGTCACACAGTATATGTCAAGACGTCTGCGCAGGGATATCGATGAGAAGATCAACCGTCTCCCGCTCTCATTTTTTGACTCTACAACAAAGGGAGATGTGCTTTCGCGGGTTACAAACGATGTTGATACGATCAGCCAGACACTTGCGTCGAGTACTGCGAATCTGATCAGTTCGCTTACCCTGTTTATCGGTGTGATCTATAAGATGTTCGATACAAATGCGATACTGTCTCTGATAACTATCGCAACATCTCTGGTCGGATTTGTGTTTATGGGAGCGATACTTAAAAGGTCACAGAAATATTTTAACCAGAAGCAGATCGATCTTGGCATAATGAACGGACAGATTGAAGAGGTCTATACCAACCATACGATAGTTCGCGCATTTGGTGCCAAGAATCAGGAAAAGATCAAATTTGACTCAACAAACGAAGGTCTGTATGACAGCAACTGGAGATCGCAGTTTTTATCGGGTATGATGATGCCTGCCATGACTTTTGTCGGAAATCTTTCTTACGCCCTCATATTTGTGGTGGGAGTTGCATTTATAATCAACGGAAATGATGCAGTGACTCTTGGTACGATAATGTCCTTTATTATCTATTCACGCCTGTTTTCACAACCGCTGCAGAACTTTGCCCAGTCCATGACTTCGATCCAGCAGGCTTCCGCAGCATCAAAACGGGTATTTGAATTGCTCGGCAACGAAGAAATGCCTGATGAGACAGGGAAGGCTGCAGAGATTGAAAATGTCAGGGGAAATGTGGAATTTAAAAATGTCAGATTCGGCTATCTGCCCGATAAAACGATCATACATGATTTCTCGGCGAGCTTAAGATCAGGGCAGAAGGTTGCGATCGTCGGGCCGACAGGCGCAGGAAAAACAACGATAGTAAATCTTCTTATGCGTTTTTATGATGTAAATGAAGGTGATATTCTGGTTGACGGCATATCGACAAAGAAAATGAAGCGCGAGCGCGTACATGATCTGTTCGATATGATATTGCAGGATACCTGGCTGTTTGACGGCACTATCCGTGACAATCTCGTTTATAACAAAAAGGGTGTTACCGATGAAGAACTTGACAGGGCCGTTGAAGCTGTGGGACTGAAGCATTTTATCTCGACTCTGCCGGCAGGGTATGATACGGTCATCAACGATTCGCTCAACCTGTCGGAAGGCCAGAAGCAGCAGCTTACGATCGCACGTGCCATGATCAAGGATTCACCGATGCTGATCCTGGACGAGGCGACTTCATCCGTGGATACAAGGACCGAACTTGTGATACAGGCTGCAATGGATAAGCTGACGGTAGGCAGGACTTCATTTGTCATCGCTCACAGACTGTCTACAATAAGAAATGCCGATGTAATACTTGTAATGAGGGACGGAGATATCGTCGAACAGGGCAGCCACGAAGAACTGCTCGCTAAGAACGGTTTCTATGCAGAACTCTATAACAGCCAGTTTGAAAAGACGGCGTAACTGTACGAAGGCTGCCGCATTGACGAAGCAAACGATCAGTGCGGCAGCTTTTTTTATTGTCCGGTCAATTGATGTTCCTGTAGATTTTCCTTTATATACGGCTTCGGGAATGGTATAATATTTAAGTGCGGATTGTATCTGTAAGCAAATGCAAAAGCCCGGTTTCAACTGATTCTGCTGTTGGAATGTTAAGACAGGCACCACGACAGTGCGGGAAGTTTGGTAATGTGTTTTTTATACTGGGATGTCCTTGTGCCGGAAAGACAACAGTTGCCGGGGTATTAGCTCAAAGAAATAATATGTATCTGTTTAGCGGTGATGAGAGACGATTTGATCTCTATAAGGGAGGAAAATGGTATGGCATCATGGATGGTGCATTTTAGAATTGCGGACAGACTCCTTGATAGGATCAAGAATCTTGATGAAACTTTCTTTGTTGTTGGAAATATAGCGCCCGATAGTGGTGTTCCAAACGAATATTGGTCTGTATTTACACCATCAGGGGACGTGTCGCATTTTAAGCCAAAGGGCACAGATAAGAGAAATATAGATATTGACAGGTATGTTAGGAAATATTTTACAAAAGATATAATAAAAAATTACTCCAATAAAGAATTCTCATTTTTTTTGGGATACCTGACACATCTTTTGACTGATATTGAGTGGGCCAATATGGCACGTGGCCCGTGGGGATGCAGTGAGGAAAACGCTGCCAGAGAAGGCATGTCACTTAATGATTATATCTGGAAGAATAAGGAAGATTGGTACGATCTTGATTTTCTTTATTTGGAACAACACCCTGATTTCAGAGCGTTTAATATTTATGAAGGAGCAAGAGATATTAAAAATGAATTTATGAAGGAATTTCCGGTTGATGCCTTTGAAAACAGGCAGGAGTATATTTGTGGCTTTTATCGCAGTGACAATCATGGTGATCTTCACAGGGATTATCAGTATCTGACAAAAGAGATGTCGGATAAATTTGTTGATGATGCGATAGAGACAATAATGACGATAATTAAGCCGATGATTGGGGCAAAGAAACTTGCTTAATGGTCTATTGAGGCGGAATTATTGGTTCATTTCATTAAATAGGAAATTAATACAAGGAGGATCTACATTATGAGCAGAGTAAACTATGGAGCAAAACCTATCATGTTGCCACAACCGGTTCTTATCATCGGAACCTATGACGAGAACGGCGTGCCTAACGCAATGAATGCAGCATGGGGCATTACTACTGATTTTAAGGAAATAACGATCAGTCTTTCAGAGCATAAGACCACCGACAATTTCAAGATCAGGAAGGCCTTTACTGTAAGTATGGCAACGGAAGATTATGTTGTGGCCTGCGATTATGTCGGAGTTGAATCCGCAAGAAACGTGCCGGACAAGTTTGCCAAGGCAGGCTTTCATGCAACCAGGAGCGAATTCGTGGATGCGCCTCTCATCGATGAGCTTCCGATGGCTCTTGAATGCAAGGTAAAGAGCTTTGAAGACGGCATTCTTATTGGGGAGATTGTCAATGTATCTGCGGATGAAAGTGTTGTCACGGATGGCAAGATTGACTTGAAAAAGCTGAAACCGATAGCATTTGATCCCTGCAATAACGTATATGTTGCCCTTGGAGAGAAGGTCGGTAATGCATTCCAAGATGGTTTGCGGTTAAAGTAGGATTCTAATTACGGAGGATAACATTACGATGGAAAAGAAACTGAGATTATGCTGGTCATGCAGTTTATTGACAATAACTTGTATTACTATTGTGATAACAATATTTAACTTTATCGATTTTGATCTACCTGATTCTATTCAAAGAATATTGGGAATTATTGATCTTTTGGCGGTGTTTGTACTGATTTTCTCGACGGTTAAATTGAAACTTTGGAAAAAAGGCGAAAAGTAATCATTACGGATAAATGAGGCTAAGGTGCTAAATATGGAGACATGGTATTATGAAGTTGTGAGCATTGATGGCGATTATGCCAATCTTAGAAGGACTGATATACAGTCTGATGATCTTAAGCTTGTGGCATTAGCATTGCTCCCGTCGGAAATTGTTGAGGGAAGCAGGCTTAAGTATGAAATGATGCAGTATTCTCTGGAATGCGATTGATTTTGGTATATATTTATGATAAAGAGTATTAAAAACAAAGAAGAAATAATAGCCTTTATAAACGATATAGCCGACGATGAATGCTATTCGACACCATTGTATGATAAAGATAAAGCTGCAGATATTATAGAGAAAGATGACTGTTTTTGCATCGGAAGCTATAAGAACGGAAAAATCCGCGGTGCGTTTTGTTTTCTTGTGATCAAAGAGGAAAAGTATCTTGAATCAATGTTTCTGTATTCCCGAAATGAAAGCAGCTATCGGGAGATGCTGACATACCTGCAGGATAATTATCCTTCATATGAAGCCTGGTTTGTACTTAACCCCGGAAATAAGATCCTGCGCAATCTGCTCACGGAAAAAGGGGCATATTTCTATACTGAACAGTCCTATATGGAATTTACAGGTGATGAACCGGCAGATCCTGAAGGAGTGATCCCCTATGATGAGAAGTACAGGGAAGCATATATAGCACTGCATTCCGATGACGCATACTGGTCGGGTGAGAAAATGCTTGAAGCTCAGGATCGGTTCAAGATATTCCTATACATAAAGGATGATGACCTGGCCGGATATATCGATGTTTCGACCGGCTCGGGAGTAAATGAGGTCTTTGACGTTCT
>JAGCZE010000368.1 GCA_017960415.1 Lachnospiraceae bacterium | reverse complement strand
CGTTCAAGCTCGGAAGTGCGGCCCTGAGTGTTGCGAAGGTCGGCGGCAAGGCTGCGGTTGGAGTGACAAAGGGAGCCGGAGGCGTCCTGAAATGGGGCTACAACAAGATAGGCGGATCTTCGGATAAAGAAGGATCCTCAAATAATGAAGGATCCGGTCCGGAAGGATCACTGCCGAACAATAATCATAAATGATCGGATCAATGTGTAACCGAAGGAGTTTATTATGAGGCTGATACCCGGTAAGACAAAAGTTCAGACAGAGCTCTTCAAAGGCATTTCCATCTGGGATATCCTGATCGCGGGAATTGCCATTGTGATGCTACTCTTATTAAGTATGTCATCGGTTCCGGGCAAATATCCGATCTGCCTTGTGATATTATTTATTACCGCGATCCTGCTGATTCGTCTTGACGCGGAGCCAAATTACGTGATGATCCTGCATATGTTGCGTCATTTCGCATATAAGAGGCGTTATGCAAGAGTCTACGACGACAAGATGCTGGAAAAGAAGAACAGCGGCGAAATTGAGGAAGATTTCTTAGAACAGTACAGGCAGGCGGAAGATAACGGAAAGACGCGGACGATCCTGAAGAAAAACGGAGAGAAAGTTTCGAAGGGCGCTGATGGGGACAACTCGGATAACGGCACCGGTACGGATAAAGGCGGTAACAGGGACGATAAAAATTCAGAGGAGCTCTCCGAAAAAGAACTTATAAAGCGTGAGAACCGGATACTGAAGAGCAAGAAATCCACCGAAGAAGAGAAGAACGCTGTTTGGCTGGCCCGTGCCGAGCGCAGTGCGGCGAAAAAACGCGCACGTGAGGAAGCAAGGAGTGAGAAGGAAGCCAACTCGGATTATTCCTTCATGGAGGACATCATTGCCTTCACCGGCATTAAGAACGATATGATCGAATACGGCGGAAAGTACTTCGGTGCCGTAATAGAGATCGATCCTGTGGAATTCCGCTTCTTCAGCCAGCACAGACGCGACAGATCCATCGAGAGCGGTGTCGGAAGAGTCTTAAGGAGTGTTCATTCAGGCTTTGCAGCCAATATCGTCAAGCTCGAGAGACCGATCATTTACGATAAATATCTTGACAGGGAAGAGGAAAAACTCGCATCCATCCGCAAGTCCTTCGAAAGCGGGATGATGACCGAGGAGGAATTCAAGGCCAGGATAGAGATAGAAAATGACCGTATCGGGGAGCTTAAAGGTCTTTGTACCGATAAGCAGGTTGTTACGCCGTTTTATTACATAGTGCTGTTCGAGAGCGACAAAAAGCAGCTTGAACTGCAGGTAAAAGCAGCGATCGAGAATCTCGAAAAAGGCGAGATGACCGTACGCAGGCTGGATACCGCGGAACTGGCGGTATTCCTGAAATATACCAACCAGATCGATTTCAATGAACGAGATGTAGCCGCAATCAGGCCCGAAGACTATGCCCAGTGGGCAATGCCTTCGAAGGTCAGCATCAAATACAGGACTGTAGAAGTCAATGATATTGTGACCCACAATTTCCGCGTTGTGAACTATCCCGCATGGGTAGGAGATGCGTGGCTTGCGGGAGTTATGTCGCTGCCTTCCACGAAGGTAGTGGTAAAGTGCTCACCGATGGAACGCGGCAGGGCCATCCGTATGATAGACCGGTCTTTGCAGGAACTGCGCGGGCTGTATTATGCAACCGGTATCGATTCGAAGAGGATCGAGCTCGAAGGCCATATCGATACATTGAGCAACCTTCTCGTTACACTGCAGAGCGAGGGCGAGGAGCTGATGCTGTGCAATATCTATGTTACCGCATATGATTTACAGACCTCGAGGATCAACAGGGCCATGGAAGAGTGGCCGTCGCTTCTGCCGGAGATTTCGAGCCTTAAGAAGAACGTAAGGCGTACCTGGCAGGAAAGCAATTTCAAGCTGAACGGCATGGATTTCAACCAGATGAACGCATTCATCGGTTCACAGATCAGCGCATACGATCCCGAAGCGTCTCAGGGCCGCGGAATACCGAGTAATTCCATCGCTGCGGGTTATCCCTGGATATTTGCCCATATTTCCGATGAGGGCGGCCTCAAGCTGGGCAGCAGTGACGGCGTTCCTGTGTTTATCGACTTTTTCCGCAGGGATTCGGAACGTGTCAATTCCAATATGGTCATTATCGGAAAGAGCGGTTCGGGTAAATCCTACGCAACCAAGAGCATTCTGTCGAACCTGGCTTCGGAGGATGCCAAGATATTCATTCTTGACCCGGAAAACGAGTATTCGGAGCTTGCCTTTAATCTGCACGGCAAGGTTATTAATGTTGCCAATTCAAAGTTCGGCAGGCTGAATCCTTTCCATATCATCACCGCCCTTGATGATGAAGACGAGGAAGAAGGCAGCGCAGCGGGCAGCTTTGCAATCCATCTGCAGTTCCTTGAGGAATTTTACAGGCAGATACTGCCCGACATTGACAAGGATTCGCTGGAATACTTGAATAATCTGACCGAGCGGCTTTATACCAACCGCGGGATCACACCCGATACGAACCTTTCGAAGCTTCGTCCCGAGGATTATCCCGTATTTGACGATCTGTATGATGCGGTACTCGAAGAGTTCGAACGTACGGACAATGAGTATATCCGTTCCATGCTGCGTACGCTGGTCAATTATATTGCGAAGTTTGCAACGGGCGGACGTAATTCAAACATCTGGAACGGCCCTTCCACCGTTACCACCGATGAGAATTTTACGGTATTCAATTTCCAGGCGATGCTGGCCAACAGAAATACCACCATCGCCAATGCCCAGATGCTTCTCGTATTGAAATATATCGATAATGAAATCATCAAAAACCGCGATTACAATACCAAATACGGTCTGAATCGCAAGATCGTTGTTGTCATAGACGAGGCACATGTATTTATCGACAGCAAGTATCCCGTGGCGCTTGATTTCATGTTCCAGCTGGCCAAGCGTATCCGTAAATACAACGGTATGCAGATCGTTATTACTCAGAATATCAAGGACTTCGTCGGAAGCGAGGAGATCGCAAGAAAGTCCACAGCCATCATCAATGCATGTCAGTACAGCTTTATATTTGCGCTGGCGCCCAATGACATGCACGATCTGTGCAAGCTGTATGAGAAGGCCGGCGGGATCAACGAAAGCGAGCAGGAGCAGATCATACAGGCTCCGAGAGGCCAGGCATTTACTGTCATGAGCGCGAACAGCCGCTCCACATTTAACGTAGAAGTGCCGAAGAATATGGTGGACATGTTCCAGGAGAAGGAGTTTAAGAGCAGGTATTACACCGGAACCGACGGCATTGAGGCCTGGGAAGATTTTATCGGTGAAAGCCGTGAACTGAATCTTGCGAACCTGAAGACCAACAGAAAGAATGCTGTCGTACCGATCGGAGAAAATACCAAAAAGCGCAGGAACAGAGTCACTTTCGAGGAGATTTCCGAGGAAGATGCGGCTCTCTATGAGGCTTTTGCAAATGCCCGGGATGAAGAAGACGAAGACGAGCAGGGCGATATTTTTACTGCACGGAACAGGGAAGCGGCCGGCTCGTACACCACCCGGAACCGTACAGAACTCGATTACGAGG
>JAGCZE010000367.1 GCA_017960415.1 Lachnospiraceae bacterium | reverse complement strand
ATGGTATTGATGTCGGTAAAGGGTTTTGCCTGGTCTGCCGTTGTATCGGTCAGCTTTGAAACGATCTGGACCGCAAACTTGCTGCAACCGGAGTCTTTATCCAGAGAAAAGATGTCACTTTCCTTGACGGCGCTGATCGTGTCGGCATTCAGATCCAGCAGGTAAATACTGCTGTATTCCTCTGCAAGGCTGGCAATGATACGTGTGTCGAGTCTGATCTTGCCCAGCTCGGTCTCGGAGATCAGAGTCGCCGATCCGAAAGCCTTGACAGGGCGGCCGTTCTCGTCAAATTCGGTAGTATATTTGATCCTGAAAGGTACACGCCCGACTGTCAGAGGTATATCAGCTTCAAGTTCGGGGGCACCCGCATCGATCTTGTGCATAAAATCGCGGTAGAAGTCAGCGTAATCCGGAGGGAAGATACCCATATCGATGGCAGGCTCCGGATAATTCTTTACCACGGCCGGAAGTCCGAGATCGCGCATACAGCGGTAGCAGGGGCGCATTTCCTTTGTCGCGATGATATATTCCCAGTTGTATATATTGATCTGTTCACTGGCTGATTTATATCTGTGCTCGATATCTTCAAGGGTATCCTGAATACGTTTTTCATTTGTGATATTGCTGACCGCTTCGTACAATATTGCACCCGATGCATCCTTCTCCAGCAGGATCAGTCTGCTTTTCAGGCAGATACGGTCGAAACCGCAGCAGTTGGAGACCAGGGAACGCCAAGTTTCGAAGATCTGTTCTTCGCCTGTGGAGATGCATTTTTCGACTTCTTTAACATAATAATCCAGATTTTCATTGTCGAAGCTGGCATGTATGTCGGCATTGATATAATCGTCTTCGGAGATGTTCATCCATAGTTCGGGTATGAATTTTTTATTGACAGCGAGTGTGTATACCGCGCCGTTGTGGTATGAGATGATCGCGGCAGGCTCGGCAAATCTGCTGTGGAGAATGTCATCGTATTTCATTTTTTTATGTTTCTCCTCTTGATGAAATAGGCTCCCCTTCGGCCGTTACCTCGTTACCATATACGGCACGGGGATAATCTGAATGCAACGAAATAATATTACATTGTTTTTCGGAAAATATCAACAGCAGAAAATCACTCGATGGATTTCAGCGATTCCGCCATATTGATACTCTTGAGCTTGAAATACATGACAAAATCAACCAATACCGCAAAAGCAAAGGTAAACAGCAGCGCATACACATAGCTGATACCGTTGATATGCACATCAAATGAGACCATATCTATTTTGATATTGGACATAACATAAGAGTGCAGCCATATTCCGACCGGGATTCCTATGACTGCGCCGAATGCGGTCAACGCAAAGTTTTCACGGAAAACATAGGATGCGGTCTCGAAAGGATAGAAGCCCAGCACCTTGATCGTGGCGATCTCCCTGATACGCTCGGTAATGTTTATGTTCGTGAGATTGTACAGCACTATGAATGCCAGGGCGGCCGCACAGAAGATGACCAGGACCACGATGTAGTTCATGGCACTCATCATTTTTGAGAACATTTCCAGCGTGTCGGCATTTACATTGACGGAGCTGACTTTATCGCTTCCCATGAATGCGGCGGCTGCTTCGTGCAGGTCCGTATTTTCACGGATATTGACCATGGCGGATTTGTAGGGCGGGGCAGTCAAAGTGCTGCCGGAAGAGCCGTTGTCCCGGAATGCAGATAAATAGGTTTCCGGGCTGATATATGCATAGGCATTGAAGAAATTCTCGCATATTCCGGAAACAACGAGCTTCCATTCATTGAGATCCGAGTCACGGAAGGTGATGGTATCGCCCACCGTGACATTATTTATCTTGGCTACATTCTGCGAAAGGATGACTTCACCGGTCTTCGGAAATGCAAGCTGTGTTCGATCCTTATCATACAGATGCAGAACCTCGGTCCAGTCCTCTTCAAATGCAAGTGTCATCATGTTTAAGGACCGGATCGAATCGGTTCCGACAGGATCAACGGAAGTCTGGCAGACAGGCATGAAAACACTGATATTGTCTGCATATCCGGCCCTGAAGCTATTGAGGTCTTCAAGGGACATTTCTTCGGAGTAATTGATCATTTCATCGTAAATGAGAATCCGGTTGTACTGCTCGTCGGCTATTTCCGTAATAGAATCGCGGATGCCGTAGCCGGTCAGCACAAGTCCGGTGCAGCCGCCGATCCCCAGCAGCATCATGATGAAACGACCTTTGTAACGGAATACATTACGGATCGAAACCTTGTGAAGGAACGGGATCCTGCGCCAGATGAAGGTGATACGCTCCAGCAGTATGCGTTTGCCGTTCTTCGGAGCCTTGGGCCTGATCAGTTCGGCCGCCTTCATCGACAGATCGTGCTTGCAGGAAATGTATGTGGTGCCTACGGAACAGAGCAGGGCAACAATCAGCGAGATGATGAAGAGTGTCGGGTTGAAAACAAATTCGATATCGGTGAACCCGTACATCAATCCGTAAACGATCCAGATGATGGTTGGGAATATATAGCAGCCGGCGAAGAAACCGCCGACACAACCGAACAGGGCGGCGCTTCCCGAATATATCATGTATTTGGACATGATGGCTGCTTCACCGTAACCGAGGGCCTTCAAGACACCTATCTGGGTACGCTGTTCCTCGATCATGCGGCTCATGGTCGTAACACAGACCAGTGCTGCAACGAGAAAGAAGAATACAGGGAAAACAACAGCGATACCGTCCACTATGGTAGAATCACTCTCAAAGCAGGCATATCCGATGTTTTCGTTGCGTGTCAGAACATAGGTCGTGGGTTCTTTGAAATCGGCAAGTTCTTTTTCGGCATCTGCGACCTTGACCTTTGCATCTTCAAATTCAGCTTCTTTTTCGGTCAGTTCTGCTTCACCGTCGAGCAATT
>JAGCZE010000366.1 GCA_017960415.1 Lachnospiraceae bacterium | reverse complement strand
TTTTCCGTGATATGCACCCATGCCCGATTCGCCTACACCGCCGAATCCCATGTTATTTGTCGCTAGATGGACCACTGTATCGTTGATACATCCGCCTCCGCAGACAAGACGTTCAGTGAAGTATCTGGCCGTTTTACGGTTACGTCCGAAATAGAAAGCAGCCAGGGGTTGCGGTTTGGTATTGATGAATGAGATCATGGACTTGAGGGATGAGAAAGTCAGTACAGGCATGATCGGACCGAATATTTCTTCCTTCATTACATTGTCTTCCCAAGTGACATTGTCCATCACGGTAGGCTCTATCTGCAGCCTTTTCGCATCCGAATAACCTCCGTAGACTACCTTTTTCCGATCTATCAGGCCTACAAGTCTCTCAAAATGCTTATCGTTTATGATCTTGCCGTAATCGGGATTGCTCAGTGCGCTATCGCTGTATTGTCTTGAAATTTCCTTCTTTACAGCATCGATGAACTTATCTTTTATACTTTCTTCGACATAAATATAATCGGGTGCAACGCAGGTCTGTCCGCAGTTCAGATATTTACCGAAAACGATCCTTCTTGCCGCAAGGCGGATGTTGGCATCTTTATCAACGATACAGGGACTCTTGCCACCCAGTTCAAGAGTGACGGGCGTAAGATTCGGTGCAGCTGCTTTCAGTACTTCCCGGCCCACATTCTTGCTTCCTGTGAAGAAAATGTAATCAAATTTCTGATTGAGCAGAGCCTTGTTTTCCTCCCGTCCTCCGGTGATACAGCAGACATGTTCGGGTTTAAATACTGCTTCTATCATTTTCCTGATGGCCTCGGAAGTATTGGGGGAATAAGCACTGGGCTTTACAATACAGGTGTTTCCGGCAGCTATGGCATCAGCAAGCGGTGAAAGAGTCAGCAGGAAAGGATAATTCCAGGGACTCATGATCAGAACATTTCCGTAAGGAACAGTTTTTATCATGCTGTCACTTGCAAACTGCACCAGAGCGGTCAGAACATGTCTGTCTGAGGCAAATCGACGCGTATGGGAGATCATATATGATATCTCGGAGAGGGCGAGTCCTGTTTCGCACATGTAGCCCTCAAAATGGCTTTTTCCGAGATCTGCCCTGAGTGCGTCGTTTAATTCGTTTATGTGCTCATTTATATAATTGCGCAGCTTCTTCAATGCCCGGATCCTGAATGATATGTCGTAAGTTGCTCCGCTGTTAAAGAAATCGCGCTGTCTCTCAATTATTGTTCTTATTTCGTTATCTGTCATGATTCTTAATATCCTCCGTGATTTATTATTCCATAACCTTATAATAGAATTTCTCGAGTTCCGTGGCAGTCATCAACTTGGGAACCGGGTAAAGAGGATTGCCTTCTTTTTCGGCTGTACGGGCAAGTTCCGGAATATCCTCCTTTTTTATCCCTTTGATCGTATCGGGAATGTTAAGATCGTGTTTCATCTGTATGACCGCATCTATGAATTTACGCGCTCCTGCCGCGTCGCTTTCATGAACGCTGCTTAGACCGACGGCAACAGCGAGCTCGTGAAGTTTGCGATGTGCGCTTTCACCGTATTCTTCGAGAACGAAGGGGAGAAGAACAGCATTGGCGAGACCGTGGGGGGTATTATATTTGCCGCCGAGAGAGTGCGCAACGCAGTGTACATACCCAACATATGACTTGGTAAATGCACTTCCGGCATAGAAGGATGCATGAAGCATTTTTCTGCGGGCCTTAAGGTTATTGCCGTTGGAGTACGCGGTGCGGATGTATTTGAAAATGAGTCGGATGGCTCGAATTGCGTCCCTGCGGGATTCATGCGTGGTTGAGTTACCGATGTACGCTTCAACCGCATGTGTCAGCGCATCCATTCCGGTACTTGCGGTAAGATGAGCCGGCAGGCTGGCCGTGACCTTTGGATCAAGCACCGCATATCTCGGTATAAGGGGAAAATCGCTGATCTGATACTTGTGGCGTGGTTCGGAATCGGTTACTATCGCAGCTACCGTTGTTTCACTGCCTGTGCCGGCAGTGGTCGGAACAGCAATAAGAAGAGGGATCGGCTTTAGTACTTTGAGTATCCCTTTCATTTTGATAAAGGGCACATTCGGCTTGGCAATACGGACGCCTGCTGCTTTGGCGCAATCCATTGACGATCCTCCGCCAAATCCGATGAGGGCCTCACAGTTTTCACGATTATACATTGCAGCACATTTCTCGATCGTAAATGTAGTGGGGTTTGGTACTGTCTCATCAAAAATGACACACCTGATGTTATTTTCAGCCAGTGCCTGCTCGAGATCTTTTGTAAGTCCGTAGCTTGTAATGCCCTTATCCGTTACCAGAAGAACGGTTTTGATCTCCTTATTCTTTAACATGGCAGCGAGTTCATTCATGTTGTTGAGTATCGTGGGTTTGCGATAGGGGAGAATAGGGATCGCGGCGTGCATAACCTGCTGAAAAGTGCGACAATAAGCTTTTTTAAAGATATTCATCTTAAATATACTCCTTCAATTGAAAAATTCATGA
>JAGCZE010000035.1 GCA_017960415.1 Lachnospiraceae bacterium | reverse complement strand
TAATACCGGACGGAATCCATGAAGGCTTTGTCTCGCGTGATTTCAAAGGGATGCAGGCTACCGAGATCACCGTATCCTTGATGTTCGTCAGATGTATCGCAAGCTTTCTGTATCCGCTGTTATCAGACTGGCCCGGTACAGACGGAGTCGAAGGAAGAGACTCTGCCTTCATCGACGTAAACTTTCCGCCTTCGCTTAATATGCCTAACCATAACTTGTCCGAACCGACCGTTATGACTGCACTCCTGCCGTCAGATGCAACGCTTATGTTTCCCTTTGTGTGTGCAAACCAGTATATCTCGCGTGCGCTGTTCAAAGAGATCTCATCCTGGACGATCACGCATTTTTTGTCCTTGATCATCTTAAGACCGCGGACAACTCTTTTCGCACCGCTCGGCTTATAAGCGGCGGTAAGGTCTGTAACTGCATAGGCCTCTTTTCCGGACTGGAAAGCGGTCACGACGCATTTCACGCCATCTGGCTGGCCGGGATCTTCAGACGGTTTTATGACAAGGGTATTGTGGCCCTCGGTCCTGATGCGGTAAGAGTTTATGCGGTTATTGAGCTAATAATTCTTCTCGTTGCCCAGGTCAGTAATGAATCTGTTTCCGTTAGACTCAACATAAAATGATCCGAGATCAAAGTGACCGTGATACAGATAATTGTTCTCACCTGCATGAAGCGCTGCAACAAGCCCTGTCTTATCCCATGTATTCCTGAAGCTCGCGTTGGAATAATTCTTGCCTCCCCAGTCATCAGGGCTGGAATTCTGTGTTCCGGTATTGAGAGACTCGTCGATCCACAAGACATCAAGATAATCGAATCCGGTTCCTTCGGCAATCTTTTTGAGGCGGACATTGGCCATATCGCGCGATTTATAATTCTCGCCAAGCCAGAGAAAGACCGGCCATCTCGTGTCAGTTTCGTCGTTGTCATCACCGAAACTGAATGATTTAGGTGCATTTGAACTCATGCAGCGAACGAAATCAACGGATTTGCGGACGCCGTCATGGTTAACAAGACCGTAGTCTGTTCCTGTGGTGCTCTTAAGCGAAGAAGAAATAAATCCGAGATAATAGGTTGCGTAATCCCAGTAACCCAGACCTTCAATGAAGGTTCCGTCCAGGCTTTTGTATCCTGCACGGACTGAAGTATATGCTTTTTTATAGCCGTATGTGAGGACATCGGAAGCGACCTGTTTGCTGTCAGATTCATCACCTATGGCAAGAGCTGCCATGTTGGTGCCTCCGATGCACACGTATTGCCAGTTGTCTCCTTCAGTACTGTTATACCAGACATATGAACGGAGATTACCGTCACCACGTTCGCCGCGTGTTTCGCTGAATTTGACCTCGCCACGATAATCTTTCATGACCTGATTCAGGCCTTTTTCGATCATGGCCTTGCGAAGAAAATTCCTCTGGGTATCATTCATCCAGTTGTAGAGCCAGTCGTAACCGATCGCGAAAGCAGTGCACATCTCGCCTGTATCGAGGAAATGATAAGGATTCCAGTCAGGAAAGTTAGCGGCATTCTTAAGCTCTTCATAGCAGCTCTCTGCATATTTCGGATCACCGTAAATATTGTATGCCAGGGCAAGAGCCGCAACGCGGCGCTGTATTCTTTTCGATTGTTCAAGGATCCTTATTCCGCCTACGAGCTCATACTTGATAGGATCATTTATATACGAATTCTTTTTGCTGTCAGCTTCTTCTTTGAGCTTCGCAAGAAGCTTGGCAGTCGTCGATCCGTCATTGAGATGAGACTTCAGTTTTGTGAACTTGTCATTGGTCATTATGATCCTGGGATGACCATTTTGACCATGCTTTTTGATCATGGAGCTGATGACATCGGCGCCGCTGGTAAATGTTCCGTAATTCTGAGCCTGTAAAGTATGTGTTTTTACGGATGATGCCATTACCGGACAAGGTGTTAATCCGATCACAAACACCAGCATTATCAGAATGCTCAGCAGTCTGTTTTTGATACTGTTTATTTCCTTACCAAACCCGTTAATCATATAAATCCCCTCATTCATGTGCTTTCCATACGCATTCCGTCATGGAAAGATTGGTAAACACAGCCTTGAAACTTGAGTCCTCAGGGCTGCATGCATAGACGCCGAAACTGATCTTTCCGGCGCCTTCCCACATATGGCATATCCTCATCTGCGTGAAAGTCTTGCCGTCATAGGAACACTCAATACAGTAGTCGTCTTCCCTGCGGCTGAATCTGTACCACATCGTCTTTACATCAGCCGGGATCGCAGTAGTCGCCCAATCGGAATATCCGTGATTCGTTACGACGGAACCCAAATTCTGAAATTTATCAGTCTCATATTCGACCGATGCCTTGAGCCAGTTATCTGAATCCAGATACATGACTATACCGCACTGATCAAAACGGTGATGACTTTCGGTGAAATCTGTTTTTACCGTGAACGAGAAATATCTTTCGTCGGTTTCTGTCTGCAGGACAGGCGCGTTATCATTTTGGAAATGATAGTAAGTTCTCTGCCAGAGATCGGTGTGCGGCTCAGTCTTTATCTCTATCCGGCCGTCAGCAATGCTGTATGCTTCCGGTTCCCTGATCCACTTCATCCCATAAATATCCATGGTTGTACTCTCCTTGTTTTCCGGACGGGCAAACCCGTCCTTTATACAATTCACAAAGCACCACTGATAATCTTACCATAGAAAGAGAAGATAATATATTTTATTTAGATTACCGTAGGACCTTCCCTGTATCTTCCGAAGAACACTCCGTCATCGATAAACTTGTCGGCATCAGAGACCCACATCGGGAACTTGCCTGTATTGACTGCGACCTGTCCGTTCAGCATTCCCGTGTGAAAAGACAGATGCCGGTACTGGCGGAGCACCAGTTCCATTCTCGTAAACCTGCAGTTTTCAGGGCACCCGTAAAGCATTTCATCCGTGAGAGTATCGAGGTAATCGAGAGTCTTCTTTTCGATTGCGTCAAGATACCCGAGCAGCTGCTCGTCTGACAGTACGACCGAAGTGAGATTTTCGGGATTATCCATGCCCT